>JBILUM010000488.1:0-3100 GCA_044370995.1 Ilumatobacteraceae bacterium
GACAATTCTGGTGACTCGCCATCCAGCGGTTCCCGACGGCGGTGGAGCAATCCCATGGTGCCTGGTGTCAGTCGGGTCCGCCGCCGCCGGCGGAAGACTCGAAGTCGGACGCGGAAGGAATGCGCGGGATCTCGCCGGTGAGGTCGCGATTCCTGAACCGGGCCGCTCCCTTGTGCTCGGGAAGCCAGCCGGTCACGACGAAGCGGACGCGCTCGCCGATGTTCACCGCGTGGTCGCCGATCCGCTCGTAGAAGCGGGCGACGACGGCGAGCTGGACGGCGACCTGGAGGTCGATGCGCCCACCGGCATGGCTCTCGAAGATCGCCTGCACGAACTGCTTCTGCAGACCGTCGAGGTACGAGTCCATGTCGTCGATCGCAGCGGCCTTCGCAGCGTCGTTCTCGATGAAGCTCTCGATCGCCGCGTCGTACAACTGCTGAGCCTGCTCGCCCATCCGGGAGATGATGCCGCGCAGCTTCGGATCGAGCTCGTGGCCATAGATGCGACGGGCCGCCTTGCAGATGTTGCACAGCAGGTCGGCACTCCGCTCGACCTCGGCGACCATCTTCATGAGCGCGACGACCTGGCGGAGCTCGCTCGCGACCGGCGCCTGGAGCGCCAGGATCTGGTAGCACTGCTCCTCGAGGTCGAGTGCTCGCGCGTCGATCTCGTCGTCGCCGCGGATGATGTAGTCGGCTCCCTCGAGATCGCCGTCGAGCAGCACCGCCGTCGCGCGAGGAATGGACTCGGTGACGACGGCTGCGAGACGGACGAGCTCGTCCTTCGCATGTGCGAGCTCGTCGTGGTAGGAGCGGCGGAGCTCGTCCATCAGCCGAACCGCCCGGTGACGTACTGCTCGGTCCGCTCGTCACTCGGGTTGGAGAACATCGTCTTGGTCCGATCGAACTCGACGAGGCAGCCGGTCCGACGGTCGCTGTCAGGGTTCACCTCGGTGGTGAAGAACGCCGTTCGATCGCTGACGCGCGCCGCCTGCTGCATGTTGTGGGTGACGATCACGATGGTGTAGGTCGTCTTCATCTCGTGCATGAGATCCTCGATGCGAGCGGTGGCGATCGGGTCGAGCGCGGAGCACGGCTCGTCCATGAGGATCACCTCTGGCTCGACGGCGACGGCACGGGCGATGCAGAGACGCTGCTGCTGACCACCCGACAACCCCAGGCCGGACGCCTTCAGACGGTCCTTGACCTCGTCCCACAACGCTGCGCCGCGGAGCGACTTCTCGACGATCGCGTCGAGGTCGGCCTTCTTCTTGATGCCCGCGAGTCGGGGCCCGTAGGCCACGTTGTCGTAGATGCTCTTCGGGAACGGGTTCGGCTTCTGGAACACCATGCCGATGCGACGGCGCACTTCGACGGCGTTCACCTGGGGGTCGTACAGGTTGACACCGTGGTAGTTGACGACGCCTTCGACCCGGGCGATGTCGATCAGGTCGTTCATCCGATTGAAGCACCTGAGCACCGTGGTCTTGCCGCAACCCGACGGTCCGATGAACGCCGTGATCTCGCGCTCGCGCACGGTGAGGTTGACATCGCGTACTGCACGGAAGCCGCCGTAGAACACAGCGAGGTCCTTGGTCTGGAAGACGCTGCCGGCATCGCTGGCGGGGGCGTCGTCGCCCTCGGTGTCAGCGGATGCGATCGGCCGCGAGATGTTGATGTCGTTCACGGTCACCCCTGCCTACCCTTTTCGAATCGGTTGCGCAGCACGATCGCGAGCGCGTTGAGCAGCAGCACCACGGCCAGGAGGACCACGATCGCCGCTGCATTGAGATCTTCGAACGTGAGCCCGGTTTCCTTACCGGGCTTGTTCACCTCGTTGGACCAGCCGTAGATGACGATCGGCATGGCGGTGAACTTCCCCTGCAGCCGCTCGACGATGGACTGTCCCGGGGCAGAGGCGAGGCGGCCGGTGATGGCGCCGATCAGCAGCAGCGGTGCTGCCTCGCCGAGCGCACGAGCGATGGCGAGCATCGTGCCCGTCAGGATCCCGGGCGCTGCATACGGCATCACGTGGTCGCGGGTCGTCTCCCACCGCGTGCCTCCGACACCCATGCCGGCCTCCCGAAGGCCTGCAGGCACGGCCCGCACCGACTCCGCGGTCGTGATGATGATGATCGGTAGGACCAGCAGCGCAAGCGTGATGCCCGCAGCGATGACGCTCCGGCCACCGGTGAAGAACTCGAATCCCTGCACGAACACGATGAGCCCGAGGATGCCGTACACGACGCTCGGGATACCGGCGAGGTTCCGGATGTTCAACTGGATGAAGCGCGTCATCTTCGTGGGCTTGGCGTACTCCTCGAGGTACACGCCGGCCGCGATGCCGATCGGGAACGCGATCACCACGACGAACATGGCGATGATCAGCGAACCCCAGATGCCCTGGCTCACGCCGACCTTGTCGGGGTTCGAGCCGAGCTCGCCGGTGAGGAAGCTGAAGCCACGCTTGTCGAACACCGGGATCGCCTGGGTGATCACGTCCCAGAGCAGGATGATCAGGGTGAGGAGCGCAAGGAGCAGGCAGGCCAGGAGGGCGAGCATGAACGCCATGCCGCGGACGTCGCGCTTGCCCCCGGTGAGGGCCTGCCGCACGACGGCGGTGCTCGATTGGGTGACTCGTGCAGTGAGTGCCATGGTCGATCGTCCTAGTACTTGTTCCGCACGCGCTGGACGAACCGGTCCGCGAGCAGGTTGAGACCGAGCGTCATGATGAACAGCACGGCACCGACGAAGAACAGGCTCTGGAAGGCCAGCCCGCTGCCGACCACCTGATCGCTGCCTGCGGCCAACTGGGCCATGGCCGCGGTCATGGTGAGGCCGGTGTCGGTGGGGTTGACGGTACGGGGTGCCTGGCCGAGCGCACCCGAGGCGAGCGCGGCGACCATGGTCTCGCCGATGGCACGAGAGACCGACACGATCAAGGCCGCCACGATGCCGGAGATCGCAGCTGGCACGACCACCTTGATGACGGTGGTGCTCCGGCGAGCGCCGATCCCGAAGCTCGCTTCACGCAACGACGAGGGGACCGACCGGAGTGCGTCTTCGGAGATCGAGGCCATCAGCGGGGTCACCAGGATGCC
>JBILUM010000434.1:0-3412 GCA_044370995.1 Ilumatobacteraceae bacterium
ACCCGGGCGCGACCCCGACGCGACCTACCTGGCATGGAACTCCTGCAACGAGCGCACCGTCAGGTGATCGCTCCCCTGCTCGGCCATGCCCTGCACCGCAGCGAGCGCTGCTTCGACCGTCGTCACCGAACTCACCCGATGGCTGTTGGCCGCCTTGCGGATCTGCTCGCCGTCGGTCCGGCCGCCGCGCCCCTGCGGGGTGTTGATCACGAACACGATCTTGTCGTCGGCGATCAGGTCGACTGCGGTGATCTCGGCGCCCTCGCTCACCTTGCCGACGACGAGGTCGACGGCCTGGTCGAAGCGGGCCAGGTACTCGGCCGTCCCCTTGGTGGCAGCGATGCCGAGGCCGAGCTCGCGCAGGCGCTTGGCGACCACCAGGCCGGCCGGCTTGTCACCGTCGGCGAGCGAGAGGAACACCGTGCCCTCACTGGGCAGCAGCGTGCCGGCCGCGAGCTCGGCCTTGAAGAACGCCTTGCCGAACGTGACGTCGATACCCATCACTTCGCCGGTGGAACGCATCTCCGGACCGAGCGCCGTGTCGACCTCCGGGAACCGGCTGAAGGGCAGTACGGCCTCCTTCACCGCGACGTGACCGTGCTCGCTCGGCGGGATGAGCAAGCCCTCGGCGCGCAGCTCGGCGAGCGTGGCACCCAACATCACGCGGGTCGCCACCTTTGCCAGCGGCACACCCGTTGCTTTTGCAACGAACGGCACCGTGCGGCTCGCACGCGGGTTGGCCTCGATGACGTACACCGTCGTGCCCGACACCGCGTACTGCACGTTGATGAGTCCGCGCACGTCGAGCGCGTTGGCGATCGACTTCGTGTACGCCTCGATCACCTCGACGACCCAGCTCGGCAGCGTCTGCGGCGGGATCGCGCAGGCGGAGTCGCCGGAGTGCACGCCGGCTTCCTCGACGTGTTCCATCACGCCACCGATGAGCACCTCGCCGGTGTGGTCGCGGATCGCGTCGACGTCGACCTCGGTCGCGTCCTCGAGGAAGCGGTCGACGAGCACGGGGCGTTCGGCGGAGAGGCCGCCCTCCTTGCCGAGGCTGCCGAAGCCGGCCAGCTCGGCCATCGCCCTCGCGAGGTGGTTGCGGTCGTGCACGATCTGCATCGCCCGGCCACCGAGCACGTAGCTCGGCCGCACCAGCACCGGGAAGCCGACCGTGTCGACGATCTGGAGCGCTTGCTCGAGGTCGATCGCCGTTCCACCTGGAGGCTGCGGGATGTGCAGTTCGTTGCACAGCGCGTTCCACTTCTCGCGGTCCTCGGCCAGGTCGATCGACGCCGGCGAGGTGCCGGCGATGATCTCGCGCGGCAGCTGACCGGAGAGCTTGAGCGGCGTCTGACCGCCGAGCGACACGATCACCTTCGGCGCCACACCCCCGCTCGCTGCCGTCTCGGCCGCGATGACGTTGAGGACGTCCTCCTTGGTGAGCGGCTCGAAGTAGAGGCGGTCGCTGGTGTCGTAGTCGGTGCTGACCGTCTCCGGGTTGCAGTTCACCATCACGGTCTCGTAGCCGGCATCGCGAAGGGCGAACGACGCGTGCACGCAGCAGTAGTCGAATTCGATGCCCTGGCCGATGCGGTTGGGGCCGCTGCCGAGGATCACCACGCGGGGCCGGTCGCTCGGACGCACCTCGTTCTCGTCCTCGTAGGTGCTGTAGTGGTAGGGCGTGAGCGCTTCGAACTCGGCGGCGCAGGTGTCGACCGTCTTGTACGTCGGCACCACGCCGGCTGCTTCGCGGGCCGTCCGCACGGCTGCCTCGTCGACGCCCCACAGGTAGGCCATCTGCGCGTCGCTGAACCCGAGCCGCTTGGCGCGCCGCCACGCGGCACGGTCCATGCCGTCGAAGCCGATCTCCGCGAGCACGTGACGCTCGTCGGTGATCATGCTCATCTGATCGAGGAACCACGGGTCGATCCGGGTGCTCGCGTGAACGTCGTCGACCGACAGGCCGCGCCGCAGCAGTTCGCCGACCTGCTGGATACGGTCGGCGGTCGGGATCCCTGCCTGGCGGCGCAGATCGTCGTCGCTCATCGACGCCAACTGCTCCTCGGCCGGATCGCAGCCGAGGCCGAGGCGACCCTGCTCGAGGGAACGCAGACCCTTCTGCAGGCTCTCGGGGAAGGTGCGGCCGATGCTCATCGCCTCGCCCACCGACTGCATCTGGGTGCCGAGCACGCCGCTCGTGCCGGGCAGCTTCTCGAACGCCCACCGGGGGATCTTGGTGACGATGTAGTCGATGCTCGGCTCGAAGCTCGCCGGGGTCATCTTGGTGATGTCGTTCGGGATCTCGTCGAGGGTGTAGCCGACCGCGAGCTTGGCCGCGATCTTCGCGATCGGGAACCCGGTCGCCTTCGACGCGAGCGCCGAACTGCGCGACACGCGCGGGTTCATCTCGATGACGACCTGCTGGCCAGTGGCCGGGTCGACCGCGAACTGGACGTTGCTGCCGCCGGTCTCGACGCCGACGCGGCGGATGCAGGCGAAGGCCGCGTCGCGCATCTGCTGGTACTCGACGTCGGAGAGGGTCTGCGCCGGGGCGACCGTGATCGAGTCACCGGTGTGCACGCCCATCGGGTCGACGTTCTCGATCGAGCAGATGATCACGCAGTTGTCGGCGCGGTCGCGCATGACCTCGAGCTCGTACTCCTTCCACCCGGCGATCGAGGTCTCGATCAGGATCTCGCTGATCGGGCTCGCGGCGAGGCCGTTGGCCGCGACGATCTCGAACTCCTCCAGCGTCGCCGCCATGCCGGTGCCGCGGCCACCGAGGATGTAGGCGGGCCGGATGATGATCGGCAGGCCGATCTCGGCGACGACCGTGCGGGCCTCCTCCATCGTGTGCGCGGTGCCGCTGCGCGGGACGCTGAGGCCGATCTCGATCATCGCCTGCTTGAACTTCTCGCGGTCCTCGGCCGTGGCGATCGCCTCGGCGTTCGCGCCGATCATCTCCGGCGTGCCCGGCACGCCGATCAGGCCGCGCTCGAACAGCTCCATCGCCGTGTTGAGACCGGTCTGGCCGCCCATCGTGGGCAGCACGGCATCGGGCCGCTCGCGCTCGATGATCTTGGCGACCACCTCCCACGTGATCGGCTCGACGTAGGTGACGTCGGCGAAGTCGGGGTCGGTCATGATCGTCGCCGGGTTGGAGTTGACGAGGATCACCTTGTAGCCCTCCTCGCGGAGGACGCGGCACGCCTGGGTGCCGGAGTAGTCGAACTCGCAGGCCTGACCGATCACGATCGGGCCGGAGCCGATGATGAGGATCGAGTGGATGTCGGTGCGCTTGGGCATCACGCCACCCCGAGCTCGGGAGCGATGAGGTTCGAGTGGTTCGCGCTGACCGTGGCGCCGGAGGCGCCGCCCATCAGCTCGTCGAACAGGCCGAACAGGTACT
>JBILUM010000435.1:0-3411 GCA_044370995.1 Ilumatobacteraceae bacterium
CGCTCTCGCGCTGACGGAACCCACCCTTGTCCTCGAGCGCCTGCGGGAGATCCCAGTGGAACAGCGTGGGCACGGGCTCGATGTCGTGCTCGAGGAGCAGATCGACGAGCCGGTGGTACTGGGCGAGACCGGCCGCCGACGGCGTACCGGTGCCCTGGGGCAGCACGCGCGGCCAGGAGAACGAGAAGCGGTAGGCCTGCAGACCGAGGTCGGCCATCATCTTCACGTCGTCGGCCATCAGTCGCAGGTGGTCGCACGCGACGTCGCCGTGATCGCCGTTCAGCACCGCACCAGGGCGACGGCAGAACGTGTCCCACACGCAGTCGCCGCGGCCGGCGCGGTCGCCCTCGATCTGGAAGCTGGCGGTGGCGGCGCCCCAGAGGAAACCGTTCGGGAAGCGGACCGGCGCTCGATCGGACGTCGGGTCGGGCATCGGTTCAGGAGCGTTCATCGTGAGTCTCCTCGGGAGGTCGCAGCGTGCATCACACGGATCGGGCGGCCGGTGGGGTGGGGCGGACGACGGTGACCGGAGGTGGCGGTTGGATGCCGCCGTCACGGGCATCGACGAACCAGCCCATCGCGAGCGGGCCGAGACGGAGCCACGGACCGTCGAGCGATCACGCTCACCGGCGCGTCCGCCCAGCGGCTCGCAGGATTGGCGGCCTACGCCGGGCAGGAGATCGCGATCGGCATGCGCCCGGAGGCGATCGGTGGTGACGGCACGGCGTCCATCGACATCTACGTCGACCTCGTCGAGATGCTCGGCTCGGAGAAGCTCGTGCACGCCACGATGGGGGCCCCGTCGGTGCGTTCCACCGACACCGCGATCGAGACCGGCTCGGGCACCGAATCGACCGTCGTCGCCTCGCTCGATCCGCGACGTGAGATCCGCGTCGGCGAGCGGGTGACCCTCACCCTCGACACGCTCCGGCTGCATGCGTTCGACCTGTCGACGGGTGCAGCGATCGGTCGCGCCACCGCCTGACCGCACTCCGTTCCGACGTCCGATCACACGCCTGATCACACGCCTGATCACACGCCTGATCACACGCCTGATCACACGCCTGATCGACGCGGGCCCGCCCTCCGGGGCGGGCCCGTGTCGCGTTCAGCGTCGGAACCAGGCGGTGGTATCGGCGGGGACGGCGCCGTCGGTGAGCGGGCCGCTGGCGAGCAGCAGTTCCCAGCCGTCGGGCACTGCCACGGGCGCCGCCGACACGTTCACGAGGCAGGCGAACCCTGGCTCGCGGATGAACGCGAACGCGCCGTCGGGCATCGACGGCGACCACGCCATCTCGCCGTCGCCCAGTGCCGGTTCCGCCCGGCGCATCGCCAAACCGGCCCGGTACAGCTCGAGCATCGACGACGCAACGCCCTTCTGACCCGATGCGGCGAAGTCGCCGAACCATGAGGGCTGGGGCAGCCAGGGCGCGTCGCCGTGGTCGGGCCCGAAGCCGAACGTCGGCGGTCGATCGCTCCACGGGATCGGCACGCGACACCCGTCGCGGCCGCGGTCGGTGTGGCCGCTGCGCTGCCACGTCGGGTCCTGCAGGGCTCCGTCGGGCAGGTCCTCCACCTCGGGCAGGCCGAACTCCTCTCCCTGGTACACGTAGCAACTTCCCGGCAGGGCGAACATCAGCAGCGCGGCCGCCCGTGCCCGACGGAGACCGAGCGACAGATCGGCGTCGGCGGCGAGGTCGCGGAGGTGATGACCGCGCACGCCCTCTTGGGATCGAGCGAGGCGCGACACGTGACGAGCGACGTCGTGGTTCGACAGCACCCAGGTGGCCGGCGCGCCGACGGCACGGTGCTCGGTGAGGGTGTCGTCGATCACCGTGCGCAGTTCGTCGGCCGACCAGGGGCAGCGCAGGAAGTCGAAGTTGAACGCGGTGTGCAGTTCGTCGGCGCGCAGATAGCGGGCGATGCGCGACGGGTCGGGCACCCACGCCTCGGCGACGAAGATCCGTGGCGGGTCGTAGGCGTCGGCCACACGCCGCCACTCGCGGTAGATCTCGTGCACCTCGTCGCGGTCCCAGTGCGGATGGTCGGTCTGGTGCACGCCGGGGATCGACTGCAGCCGGAACGGCAGCGTCGCCCACGACCGCGCCGCGATGTCGGGCAGCCCCTCCTCCTTCACGAGCGAGTGGGCGACGTCGATGCGGAAGCCGTCGACGCCCCGGTCGAACCAGAAGCGCAACGTCTCGAGGAAGTCGGCGTGGACGTCGGGATGGTGCCAGTTGAGGTCGGGCTGCTCCGGGGCGAACAGGTGGAGGTACCACTGGCCGGGCGTGCCGTCGGCCTCGACAACGCGAGTCCAGGCGGGGCCGTGGAACGCGCTCTGCCAGTCGTTCGGACGCTGATCACCGTTCGGGCCGAGCCCGTCGCGGAACACGTACCGCTCGCGCTCGGGCGAGCCGGCGCCGGCAGCGAGCGCCTGCTGGAACCACACGTGCTGGTCGGACGTGTGGTTCGGCACGATGTCGAGCAGCACGCGCACCCCACGCTCATGGGCCGCGGCGATCAGCTCGGTCGCCGCCTCGAGCGTGCCGAAGCGTGGCTCGATCGCCCGGTAGTCGCTGACGTCGTAGCCGGCATCGGCGAACGGCGACGGGTACCACGGGTTGATCCAGATCGCATCGACGCCGAGCGACACCAGGTGGTCGAGTTTCGAACGCAGGCCGGCGATGTCACCGAGCCCGTCACCGTCAGCGTCGGCAAAGCTGCGGATGTACACCTGGTAGATGACGGCGTGCCGCCACCAGTCGCGACGACCGTCGGACATGTCTCCTCCATCGTTCATGCGGGCTCGTTCACGCCGGCGCGAGCCAGCAGCAGGTGTTGGCCGGTAGCCGACCTGCGTCGTCGTGGCCCGGTGCCGAGCTGATCACGATCTCGTCGCCGGCCAGCGTCGGCACCAGCGCCGCCAGGTCGATCTCCGCGTCACCGACGTTGAGCACGACCGTGACGTCGCCGCGCCGGAGCATCAGCAGGTCGGGATGCTCGACGTCGACGAACGCCAAGCCGGCGTCGGGGTCGAGCCGCGACCGCCGGGCGCTCAGGAGGAGGCGGTACAGCGACAGCATCGAGACCGGGTCGTGCTGTTGGGTGGCCACGTTGTACGTGCCCCAGTCGTCGGGCTGGGGCAACCACGGCGCCGACGGTCGGCTCGATGGACTGCCGGGGGCGGACCCGGACGAGAAGCCGAACGACGTCGCCCGATCGGCGGTCCACGGCAGCGGCACACGGCAGCCGTCGCGACCGGGCTCGCGGCCCTCGGTGCGTTCGAAGATGGGGTCCTGGCGAACGGCGTCGTCCAGCTCGAGCACCTCGGGCAGCCCGAGCTCCTCGCCCTGGAACAGGTACAGCGAACCGGGCAGCGAGGCCGCGAGCGTGATCGCGGCGCGGGCCCGC
>JBILUM010000017.1:0-12349 GCA_044370995.1 Ilumatobacteraceae bacterium
GCCGGGGATGTCCTCCACGCCCTCCATCAACGCGATCAACCACTCGTGACGATCGGGCGCCGCCGGTGCGAAGCCGACGCCACAGTTGCCCATCACCACGGTCGTCACCCCGTGCCAGCTCGACGGCGTGAGGTGCGGGTCCCAGCTGGCCTGTGCGTCGTAGTGGGTGTGGATGTCGACGAAGCCGGGAGTGACGAGCAGGCCGTCGGCGTCGACCACTCGGTGGGCCGTGATGCCCGACCCGGCCGCTTCGACCGCGGTGATGACGCCCCCGTCGATGACGACGTCGGCATGTCGTGCCGGTGCACCGCTGCCGTCGACGAGGAGCCCGTTGCGGATGACGAGGTCGGCCATGGCGTCAGTCTCGCGCGCCCGCCCGGACACGACGCGACGAGCACCCTGCGCAGCAGGTGCGCAGGGTGCTCATCGCGGGGCGGGGGCCGGTGTCAGGGGCCGGTGTCAGGGGCGGGGGCCCGGTCGGTCGGCTCGGCGACCTTGCCTCCCGCGGCTGGGTCGAGCGTCCGCTCGGCGAGCACCGAGCCGTCGGCTGCGAGGGAGCGGACGGCGACCGGAGCTGCGTCGGTGGCCGGCCACCAGGCAGCGAACTGACCGTCGCTCAGCGTGGCGGTGATGGGATCGAGCCCGGGCACACTCACCTCCACCCGGTCGGCGGCGCCGACAGTGCCGATGACGAGGCTGACCGCCCGATCGGTTCCCAACGCGGTCGACATGAAGCTGCTGACGGCCAGGTCGGTCGGCGGTTCGGCGCGCAGGTCGAACACGCTGGAGCCGCCGAACTCGAACCCGCCGTCGGCAGCAAGAAGCATGCACACACCCATCGTGGTGCCGTCGCTGAACACGGCCACGCCACTTCCGCCGCGGAGGTCGAGCGCCGTCAGCGGGGGCAGTTCGAGGGTGGCGGGGACCGCAGGTGCTGCTTGGTCGGTCCGCGACCCGTCGGCCGCAGCGGCCGCTGCCGCGTCGGCCAGCGACGCATCGATGACGGTCGTGCAGGTCTGGCGGGCGGCGTCGGCGTCGGTCGTGGTGGCGGCCTGCGGGGTGGCAGACCACGCAGAGGAGGCCCCCGTGCTGCCGGGCCCCGGGAGCACGACCACCGCGGTGATCGCGGCGATCGCGGTAGCGGCTGCCAGTCCGGCACCGGCAAGCCAGCCGCGTCGCGATCGGCGGCCGCCGAACCGGGCGGCGCCCGGTGCATGGTCGGGGCTGATGACATCGTCGGCCGTGGCCGGTGATTCGACATCGATGGTCATGATCGTCTCCTTCAGGCTGAGCGCCCGAGCGCTGTGCGCGGGCTGGAGAACGACCGCATCGGGGCAGGGGTCGGCTGCTCGCAGCCGGTCGAAGAGTTCGTCGTCGTTGTTCACTGTTCCTCCTCGGTCGTTCCGATGGCGGTGTGTCCACCCACGGAGGCGTTCTTTCGTGCGGGCAGCAGCGCCGCCAGATCTCGACGCGCCCGGTGCAGCCGGATGCTCGCCGCGTTCGCCGTGATGCCGAGGACCACAGCGATCTCGCGGGGCGCGAAGCCCTCCCAGGCCCACAGGTGGAGCAGCTCGCGTTGATCGGTGTCGAGCTGCTCCATCGCCAGATGGAGTTCGTCGTCGGTGTCGGAGGGCGCAGTCAGATGTGCTGCGGCACGCTCGGCCAGCGTGGTGCGGCGCTGTTCGGTGCGGCGGTGGTTGGCCAGGCAGCGGCGGGCGACACCGATCGTCCAGGGCAGCGCCGCATCGGCGGGTACGTCGTCGAGGCGACGCCACACCACGGTGAGGGTCTCGGCGACGATGTCGTCGGTGTCGGCACCACCACCGCGACGGCGCACATACCGCTGCAGCGGTTCGTAGGTGAGGGAGAAGATGGTGCTGAACCGATCCCGGCGCGAGGGGTCGGCAGCGTCGAAGCCCGACATGTCCCACACCTGTCCGCGCACCTGCGGATTCTTTCGCAGCTCGACCGGCTCGTCCCGTCGGCCCGTGCCGTCGATCGGCCCTGCGGGACGTCTGTCAGGAAGCGGTGGTGGAGCGAGCGGCCCGAGCCATCCGGCGCGCCTCGTCCAACTGGCCGAGGCGCAACCAGTGCGGCCAGCCGACGGAGCATCGTTCTGCGACGCATCGCTGGATGTACCGGCTCGCGGTCAGGCACCGAGGGACGTGGTCTCGACGTGGAGGAGGCCGTTCGAGCTGATCGCGGTGTCGCTCTCGAACGTGCGCACACCGTGGCGGTCGGTGAACGTGCCACCCGCCTCCTCGACCACGATCATCACGGCAGCGAGGTCGTAGGGCATCACGCCCACGGCGTCGACCGCGATGTCGATCGCGCCCTCGGCCACGAGCATGTGCTGCCAGAAGTCGCCGAAACCGCGGGCGCGGTGGGCACGCTGCTGGAGCGCCACCAGTTCGCCGGTGAGGCCGAGATCGTCCCAGCCGCGCGCGAACGTGACCGACACCTGGGCCTCGGTGATCGACGCGGCCGACGAGACGCGGCACGGCCGCTCGGTGCCCGTGAAGGTGGCGGCGACGGCGCCGAGTCCGTGCGCCGCCCACCACCGCCGACCCATTGCGGGTGCCGACACCACGCCGACGAGCGGGCCGTGCTCGACGTGCGTGAGTGCGATCAGGCTCGCCCACACGGGGATGCCGCGCACGAAGTTCGACGTGCCGTCGATCGGGTCGATGATCCACCGCCACGGCGAGTCCGCATCGCCGACCACGCCGTGCTCCTCGCCGTACAGGCCGTGGTGCGGGCGCTCGGCGAGCACGAGGTCGGAGATCGCGAGCTCGCTCTCACGGTCGGCTTCGGTCACCTCCGTGCGGTTCGCCTTCCAGTCGAGGGTGAAGCTGCGCTGCTCGTAGTGGGGGAGCGTGATCGCATCGGCCGCAGTGGCGAGCTTCAACGCGAACGCCAGCTCGACCGCCAGGTCGTGGCCGTCGACGACCTGGTCGAGGCTCGGGCGGATCGGTCGGGGGGTGCTGGTCATCGGTCGAACTCCGGTGCTCGCTTGGTCTGCAGGGCGTCGAGACCCTCGGCCGCGTCGGCGCCCAGGAAGTTGAGCATCTCGTAGGCGAGCGACGCCTCGAAGTTGGGCAGTGCCTGGCGGAGCCAGTGGTTCAACGCCCGCTTGGTGTACCGCGTGGCGTCGCGAGGCCCTCGGGCGAGCTTCTCGGCGATCGCGAGCGCCTGGGGCAGCACCTCCTCGGCCGCGACCGCCTTGCTCACCAGCCCGATGCGCTCGGCCTCGCGACCGTCGATGAAGTCGGCGGTGAGGAGGTAGTACTTCGCCTTCGCCATGCCGCACAGCAGCGGCCAGATCGCCACCGCGTGGTCGCCGGCGCCGACGCCGAGGCGGATGTGCCCGTCGGTGAAGCGTGCCGCCTCGTCGATGATCGAGATGTCGGCCATGAGGGCGACGGCCAGGCCGGCCCCGACGGCGACGCCGTTGATCGCGCTGATGATCGGCGTGTCGCAGTCGATCATCGTGCGCACGATGTCGCCCGCCTCGCGCATCACCTTCATCGTCTGCGCGTGGTTGCCCACCTGCTCGGCGATCCAGTCGAGGTCACCTCCGGCGCTGAACGCCTTGCCCTCGCCGGTCACGACCACCGCCCGGATGGAGTCGTCGTGGGAGATGTCGTGGAACACGCGAGCGAGCTCTGCGTGCAGCACCGCGTCGGTGGCGTTGAGCTTGCCCGGGTTCGACAGCGTCAGCAGCACCACGCCGTGGTCGCGCCGCTCGATCAGCAGGCGTCGGTACGAGGAGTCGTCCATCCGGTCGAGGCTACGCAACGACGGTGTCCGCGGCCGAACGACGTCGGTCGCGGGCGCCCGGCACCGCGCGATCGATGGTCCGCCAGGCGATCAGAGCAGGCTGCGGACCGCGGCAGCGATGCCGTCGGCGTCGAGGCCGAGTGCGGTGAAGATCTTCGCTGCGTCGCCCTGCGGGATGAACTTCGCCGGGATGCCGAGGTTGCGCACGGGCACGTCGCTGCGGATCGCGTGCACCTGCTCGGCGATCGTCATGCCGATGCCTCCGTCGCGGATGCCGTCCTCGGCGGTGAGCACGGCACCGTGGCGAGCCGCGTCGGCGATCATCTCGGGGTCGAGCGGCGCACAGCACCGGACGTCCCAGATGGTGGCGTCGACGCCGGTCTCGGCGAGCCGGGCGGCCGCCTTCTCGGCGATCGGGACCATCTTGCCGATCGCGAGGATCGCGACCGAGCCGCTGCCGGCGCGCACCTTGCGGGCCTTCGTACCGCTGCCGACCTCGTGCTCGCCGACGTGATGGGCGGTGCCGCGAGGGTAGCGGATGACGACGGGGCCCTCGTCGGCGAGGGACATCGCGTCGTGGAGCATGACCTGGAGGTCCTCGGCGCTCGCCGGGGCGAGCACCCGCATGCCGGGCACCTTTGCCAGCAGCGCCATGTCGTACACGCCGTGGTGGCTGGCGCCGTCGGGGCCGGTGATGCCGGCGCGGTCGAGGCAGAACACCACCGGCAGGCGGTGCATCGCCACGTCGTAGACCACCTGGTCCCATGCCCTGTTGAGGAACGTGGAGTAGATGGCGACGATCGGACGGAGACCGCCCATCGCCATGCCGGCGGCGCCGGTGACGGCGTGCTGCTCGGCGATGCCGACGTCGAAGAAGCGGTCGGGGAAGCGCGCCTGGAACGGCAGGAGTCCGGTGGGGCCCGGCATCGCCGCCGTGATCGCCACGAGGCGAGGGTCGAGTTCGGCCTCCTTGATGATCGCGTCGGCGAAGGACTGCGTGTAGCCGGTGGGCATCGCCGGCGGCGGCCCGATCGCCGGGTCGAACACCGGCGCGTCGTGGAGGTTCTTCTCGTCGTCGTCCTCGGCCGGCGGGTAGCCGCGGCCCTTCTGGGTGAGCACGTGCACCACGATCGGGCCCTCGGACGAGAGTTCGACGGCGTTGCGCAGGCTCTCCTCGAGATCTTCGAGCGAGTGCCCGTCGACGGGGCCGACGTAGCGGACGCCGAGCGCCTCGAAGAACGACGGCGGCTGGAGGAACTCCCGAACTGCGGCCTTGAACGCCTCGACGCCCTTCTCGGCCTGCGGACCGACGTAGGGCAGGTTCTGCAGGAACTGCTCGAGCCGGCGCTGGCGGCGGACGTACACCGGGTTGAGCCGGATGTTGGTGAGCGCGTGGGCGAGCCTGTCGGTCACGCGTGACGGCAGGCTCGGATGGTCGTCCATCGCCTGCTCGAGCGGCGTGGGCATCGCCGCGGTGAGGTTGGAGATCGTCGGCGCGTACGAACGGCCGTTGTCGTTCAGCACGATGATGACGCGCCGGCCCGAATGACCGAGGTTGTTCAACGCCTCGTACGCCATGCCGCCCGTCATCGCACCGTCACCGATCACCGCGACGATGTGCCGGTGCGGGTCGGTGCCGGCGTCGCGGGCGATCGCGAGGCCGTATGCGTACGACAGCACCGTGCTGGCGTGGCTGTTCTCGATGAGGTCGTGGTCGCTCTCCTCGCGGTTCGGATAGCCGGACAGACCGTTGGCCTGGCGCAGCTGTTCGAACCCGGCCTGGCGGCCCGTGACGATCTTGTGCACGTACGCCTGATGGCCGGTGTCCCACAGGATCGCGTCGGTGGGCGAGTCGAAGACCCGGTGCAGGGCGAGCGTGAGCTCGACCACCCCGAGGTTGCTGCCGAGATGCCCCGCGTTCTCCGCCACCGCCTGGACGACGAAATCGCGGATCTCGCCGGCGAGTTCGTAGACGTCGGGGTAGCCGAGCTTCCGCAGATCGGCGGGTTGGCGAATGTCGGAGAGTGCCATGACGGGAGCCACGTTACCGCTGGGTACCGAACGGGGCATGGTCAGGTCGGTACGTTCGGGACGTGCCGATCACCACACAGCTCTTCGACCTCACCGGACACGTCGCCCTGGTCACGGGTGGCAACAGCGGGATCGGTCTGGGCATGGCCGACGGCCTCGCGGCCCATGGCGCCACCGTCGCCATCTGGGGAACCAATCCCGACAAGAACGCCGCGGCCGCTGCCGCGCTGCGCGCCCACGGCGGCACGGTGCTCGACCTCGTCTGCGACGTGGGCGACCAGCAAGCGGTGATCGCATCGATGGCCGAGACCGTGTCGGTCCTCGGTCGGGTCGACTCGTGCTTCGTCAACGCAGGCGTCGGCGGCAAGGCGCCGAGCTTCGTCGGCATGACCGACGAGGAGTGGCACCGCGTGCTGCGCGTGAACCTCGACGGCGCGTTCTACACGGCGCAGGAGGCGGTCAAGCAGATGGTCGGCCAGGGCGAGGGCGGCTCGGTGGTGTTCACCACGTCGGGGTCGGCGTACTTCGGCCAGCAGAAGGGTCAGCACTACGGCGGGTCGAAGGGTGCGGTGATCTCGATGATGAAGGGCATCGCCGTCGAGCACGCCCGCCACGGCATCCGCTGCAACGCGATCCTGCCGGGCTGGATCGAGAGCGACATGACCGCCGGCGCGCTGAGCTGGGACAAGTTCGTCGACAACGTGCTGCCCCGCGTGCCGATGCGTCGCTGGGGCAAGCCCGCCGACTTCAGCGCCCTCGCCGTGTACCTCGCGAGCGGTGCCAGCGGCTACCACACCGGCGACGTGGTCACCATCGACGGCGGCTACCACAGTTTCTGAGCCCCGTCGCAGGTCGGGGCGAAGTGGTCGCGTCGTTCGGTGATCGAACAGGTGTACGATCTTCGCATGTCATTCGGTCAGGTCTCCGGTCCACCCGCCACCGCCAAGCAGGTGAACGAACTGCTCTCGTTGCTCAACGAGGCCGGGCACAGCGACTTCCGCGACGCCCGCGGGCCGATGGGGTTCACCCAGCGCCAGGCCGGCGGCAAGTTCAGCCGTGACGAGGCCGATGCCTTCATCGCGCAGCTGCAGGAGGAGGCCGAGCAGCAGCCGGCCGCCGAGGCACCCGCCGCGGTCGCCGTGGTGATCGACGACGCCGTCCGCAAGCTGCCGACCGAGCAACTCGCCGCCGAGCTCCAGCGCCGCGGCTGGATCGTCGCCGCCCCCTGACACACCACGGGCGGCGCCGGCGCGACGCCCCGGGACGGATCACCGGTGACCGCTGCGCGATGCTGTCGCGCATGGGGACGACGATCGACGGTCACGCAGGACAACAAGCGGTCGCGGCGATGCTGCAGTTCGGCACCGACGTGATGTTCACGTTGAACGGGGGCCACATCTGGCCGCTCTACGACGCGGCGCGCGACCAGGGGATGCGGGTGGTCGACACCCGTCACGAGCAGACGGCCACGTTCGCGGCCGAGGCCTACGCCAAGCTCACCCGTCGGCCCGGCTTCGCCGCGCTCACGGCCGGCCCCGGCATCACCAACGGTGTCTCGGCGATCACGAGCGCGTGGTTCAACGGCTCGCCGGTCGTGGTGATGGGCGGCCGTGCCCCCGAGGGGCGTTGGGGATCGGGGTCGCTGCAGGAGATGGACCACGTCCCGGTGGTGCAGTCGATCACCAAGTCCGCCGTCACCGTGAAAGACGCCAACGCTGCCGCGGCCGCGGTGCACGCCGCCGCGTCGCTGAGCATGACCCCGCATCGTGGACCGACCTTCCTCGACTTCCCGCTCGACGTGTTCGGCGCCGCCAGCGGCGAGCTGCCTTCGGTCGACGAGTGCACCGGCAAGGGTGCCGCACCCGACGACGACGAGGTCGCCACGCTCGCGAGCCTCATCGCCAACGCCGAGCGGCCGGCGTTCATCGTGGGCAGCGACGTCTACTGGGACGGCGCGTGGGACGAGCTGCGCGCCGCCGTCGAGCACCTGCGCGTGCCCTGCTTCTTCAACGGCCTCGGGCGCGGCACCCTGCCGGCCCGCCACGAGCTGTCGTTCCTGCGCACCCGCGGCCTGCTCAAGAAGCGGGCCGATCTGGTCGTGGTGCTCGGCACCCCGCTCGACTTCCGCCTCGGCTTCGGCCGCTTCGGCAACGCCCAGGTCGCGCACGTGGTCGACAGCGCAGCGCAGCGGGCGGGGCACGTGAGCGTGCCGACGGTGTCCGGCGACAGCGTGCTGGTGCTGCGCGCCCTCGCGAACCACTCGGGCCCGCGAGTCGATCACGAGGACTGGATCGCCGAGCTGCGTGCCGCCGAGGAGCGCGGCCGCGCCTCCGATGCCGAACTGCTCGCCGCCGATTCGTCGCCGATCAAGCCGAGCCGCATCTATGGCGAACTCGGCAAGCGGCTCGCCGACGACGCCGTGGTGATCTGCGACGGAGGCGACTTCGCCTCGTACGCCGGCAAGTTCGTCGAGGTGCAGCAGCCCGGCTGCTGGCTCGACACCGGCCCGTACGGGTGCCTCGGCAACGGCCTCGGCTATGCGACCGCCGCACGGGTGGTCCGCCCCGACAGCCAGGTCGTGCTCCTGCTCGGCGACGGTGCTGCGGGGTTCAGCCTGATGGACGTCGACACGCTCGTGCGCCACGGACTCCCCGCCGTGATGGTCGTCGGCAACAACGGCATGTGGGGGCTCGAGAAGCACCCGATGCAGGCGATCTACGGCTGGGACATGGCCTGCGACCTGCAGCCCGGCTGTCGGTACGACCAGGTGGTCACCGCCCTCGGCGGCGGTGGCGAGCTCGTCACCGACCCGTCGCAGATCGGTCCGGCGCTCGATCGGGCCTTCGCCTCGGGCGTGCCGTACCTGGTGAACATCGTGACCGACCCGAGCGACATCTACCCGCGCTCGTCGAACCTCGCCTGACCGTTCCGGTTCAGGTTCAGGTTCAGGTCCAGGTTCAGGTGCAGGTCGAGCCGGGTGCCGGCACGATCGCGCCGGTGGCGTCGACGTCGTAGGCCTGCACCTCGGTCCGCAGGATGCCCTCGGTGACGAGGTCGGCCTCGGTCATCGGTGCTGCGCCGGTGATGGCGACGTAGGCGTCGACTGCGGTCGCGAGCGTGGTGCGTTCGATGTCGCACACCGCCTGGTTGGCGATGGGGACGGCCTCGACGCCGTCCTCGATCTGCTCGGCCACGCTGCCGGCCGTCTCCTCGATCGCCTCACCGGCAGCACACGAGGCCAGCAACGACAGCGACGCGAACGGCAGGGCTGCCGCGAACGAGCCGGCGAGCAGGGCGCAGCGGGTGCTGCGAGAGCTGTGGATCAGTGCGCTTTGCCGTGAAATCGGTCGACCTCCACCAGGACGCGGGTGACCTTTCCTGCAGCCACCAGCCCTCTGGTATCGGACGCCGACACGGTGAACATGAGCCGTCGGCCCTCGATCTTCTCGAGCGTCGCCTCGGCGACGACCTCGACACCCACGGCCGTCGGCTGCAGGTGGTCGACCTGGACGCGCATGCCGACGGTGGTGTGGCCGTCGGGCAGCCGACCGCCGAGCGCAGCGCAGGTGGCCTCTTCGCAGAGGGCGATGAGCCGTGGTGTGCCGAGCACGTCGACGGTGCCTGAACGCAGTGCGCGGGCGGTGTCGGCCTCGCTCACCACCATCTTCGCCTCGCCCCGAAGCCCCACCTCGATGTTCACGAGGGGTCACCTTAGGACCACGGGGTCGTCGCGGGGAACCCGATCGTGCAGGGGTTCCCCGGGGGTCGTGGTGGGATGGGTCCGGATGGCACCCGTGTGGCACTCGGTAGGCTCCCCGAGATGATCGACCAAGACGTGCTCACCCGGGTGCTCGGGACGGCGGCGAAGAGCGGTGCCGACTTCGCCGAGGTGTTCGCGGAGGACAAGCGGTCCACCAGCGCAGGCCTCGACGACGGCCGGATCGAACAGGTCACCAGTGGCCGCGACCGGGGTGCCGGCATCCGCGTCGTCAAGGGTGACACCACCGGGTTCGCGCACACCGCTGACCTCAGCGAGGCCGGGCTCCTCGCCGCGGCCGTGTCCGCTGCCGCGGCTGCCAGCCAGGGCGGGGGCGGGGTGCGCGAAGTAGCGCTCACGCGCCGGACGGGCACCCAGGTCAACACCGTCGAGCGATCGCCCGACGAGGTGCCCAAGGCGGCCAAGGTCGAACTGCTCCGCCGCATCGACGACGCTGCCCGATCGGCCGGCGCGTCGATCGTGCAGGTGTCGGCGGGCTACGGCGACAGCCGTCGTCGCATCCTCGTCGCGAACACCGACGGCGTGCTCGCCGAGGACGAGCAGGTGCGGTGCCTCGTCCGCATGAGCGTGGTCGCCAACGGCGACGCCGGCATGCAGACCGGGTTCCAGAGCGCCGGTCAGACGGTGGGGTTCGAGATGTTCGACAGCGTCGACGTCGAGGAGCTCGCCCGCGACGCGGCCCGCATGGCGATCACGAAGCTGAGCGCCCGCCCCGCCCCGAGCGGGTCGGTGCCGGTGGTCATCAAGCGCGGCAGCGGCGGCGTGCTCTTCCACGAGGCGTGCGGGCACGGCCTCGAGGCCGACCTGGTCGCCAAGGGCGCCAGCGTGTACCGCGGCAAGGCCGGCGAGCTCGTCGCCTCGCCGCTCGTCACGCTCGTCGACGACGGCACGATGAGCACCGAGTGGGGTGCGATCGGCATCGACGACGAGGGCCATCCCAGCCAGTACAACGTCCTCATCCAGGACGGTGTGCTCACCGACTACATGTGGGACTACCTGCGTGCCCGCAAGGAGCACCGCGCCCAGAGCGGCAACGGTCGTCGGCAGAGCTACATGCACCTGCCGATGGTGCGCATGACCAACACGTACGTGCTGAACGGCACCGAGGAGCCCGACGAGATCGTGCGGGCCACCGAGAGCGGCGTGTACGTCGCCAAGCTCGGCGGCGGCAGCGTCAACACCGCCACCGGTGACTTCGTGTTCGGCATGACCGAGGCGTACCTCATCGAGAACGGTGAGATCACCGAGCCGTTGCGCGAGGGCAACCTCATCGGCAACGGCCCGCAGGTGCTGCGCGACATCGATCTGCTCGGCAACGACTTCGCGATGGGCAACCCGGGCACGTGCGGCAAGGACGGCCAGGGCGTGCCGGTCGGCGACGGCCAGCCGACGCTGCGCGTGAAGACGATGACGATCGGTGGCACGGCGGCATGAGCAACGCCGACCGACAGTTCGACAGTCAGCTCCAGCACATCGCCGACGCGGTGATCGCCCAGGCGAAGCCGGGCGAGCACCTCGAGGCGTACGTGTCTCGCGACAGCGAGACCGACATCCGCGTCTACGAGGGCGAGATCGAGCACTTCGTCAGCGCCCAGAGCGAGGGCATCGGCATCCGGGTCATCCGGGACGGCCGTACCGGGTTCGCCTATGCGGGCACGCTCGACGACCGGGCGATCGCCGAGGTCCTCGCCGAGGCCCGCGACAACGTCGAGTTCGGTACGCCCGACGAGTGGGCCGGCCTCGCCGAGCCCGACGGTGTCGACGTGGTGCGCCAGGAGCTGTGGAGCGACGTGCTGGCGGGCTTCGCCACCGACCGCAAGATCGAGCTCACGAAGGAGCTCGAACGGCTCGCCGTCGCCGCCGATTCGCGGGTGCGCATCGACGACGCCAACTACAGCGACGTCGCCGCCGAGAACGCGGTGGCCACCACGAGCGGCATCCGTCGGTCGGGTCGCGAGAACGGCTGCTACGTGAGCGTGAGCACGCTCGCCGACGACGGTGACGAGACCCAGACCGGCTTCGGGTTCAGCGTCGGTCGTTCGCCCGAGGAGTTCGATCTCGCCAAGGCGGCGCAGGAAGCTGCCGATCGGGCCACCCGTCTGCTCGGTGCCACCAAGCCGAGCAGCCGTCGGCTCACGGTGGTGCTCGACCCGTTCGTGACGGCACAGTTCCTCGGCATCATCTCCAGCACGCTCAACGGCGAGTCCGTCATCAAGGGGCGCAGCCTGTTCAAGGATCGCGTCGGCGAGCAGGTGGCCAGTCCGCTGTTCACCCTGGTCGACGATCCCACCAATCCGCTGGCGTACACGGCCACCGAGCTCGACGGCGAGGGGCTCGCCGCTCGCCGCAACGTGCTCGTCGAGGGCGGCGTGCTGCACGGGTTCGTGCACAACAGCTACAGCGCCCGCCGAGCCCACACGGTCAGCACCGGCAACGCCGTGCGCGGCGGGTTCAAGGGCACGCCCGGCGTCGGCTGTCTGGCGCTGCAGGTGCAGCCGGGCACGCGTTCGCAGGCCGAGCTCGTGAGCGGCATCAGCGACGGGGTGCTCGTGCAGCAGGTGTCGGGTCTCCACAGCGGTGTGAACCCGATCAGCGGCGACTTCTCGACCGGCGCATCCGGTCTGCTCATCACCAACGGCCAGCTCGGTGCACCAGTGCGCGAGTTCACGATCGCCTCCACGCTGCAGCGCATGCTGCTCGACCTCATCGAGGTCGGTGGCGACGTCGACTGGCTGCCGATGCGCGCCGCCGGCGTCAGCC
>JBILUM010000436.1:0-3400 GCA_044370995.1 Ilumatobacteraceae bacterium
GCCCTCGGTGCGACGGACGAGCCCGAGTTCCTGGAGCTGCTCGAGGTGCTGACGGACCGCGGTGTCGGTGAGTTCGAACTCGGCAGCGAGTTCGCCGGCGGTGGCCGAGTCGACGCGCTTGAGCCGCTCGACCAGACGTCGCTTGGCGTCGGTCATGTCGCTCATGCGCCCCGAGCCTACCGATTCCGCAAGTCGATCCTTCGGTAAAGGACGAGCCCGCCACGACGCGATCGACCGGGAGGGTGACGGCCACCCACCCGCCAGAGGAGCCCTCGAGCCGAGTCGCCCCGAGTCGCCCCGAGTTGCCTCGAGTCGCGTTCGCGGCAGCTGCCCGGGCATGTTCGGCTGCGCAGAACGTGGCTGTTCGATCAGAAACCGAACCCACACACGTGACCACCAAACGTCACGACAGCAGCGATCTCCGATCCGCTCACGACCCGGTCGAACACCATCGGTTCGTCGATCCCACCGGTGAATGCGAACGGCGCGCCGTGCTCGCCACCGACCATGAACGGCGTGTTGGGCGCAGGGTTGATCGAGCTGCCCCACGAGGCGGCCTCGACCACTGCCTGGCCGTCGATGTACACCGTCATCGACCCGCCTCCCCATGTTGCTGCCACGTGGTGCCAGTTGGCATCGAGAACCCCTGTCGGCGTGGTGATCGTCTGAGGGAACCTCGACGTGGGGTCGTCGACCTCCCACGAGACCTGCCCCCAGGGTCCTGCTCGCAGCGCGTAGGCGTGCGACTGGTCGCTCGCCCCGCTGAAGCCCGGGCCCGTCGAGCGCGTCAGGATCGACTGGACCAAGCCGCTCTGGCCGACGCCGACGCGGACCCAGGCCATCACCGAGACGGCGTTCGTCGCGGTCCCCACGGCGGTCGACGACGCGACCGACGTCGGCCCGAGGAGGAACCCCGAGCCGACTTGAGCCGGGTCGGTCCCGAACGACCCCGACAGTGACGGCCCGACGATGCCGAGGATCGACATCTGGCCCCCGGGAGGCGCAGGCGTGACATCCGACGGGTCGCCCCGCCACCAGCCGATCGGCGACCCTGCCAACGACGCGCACGTCGGCTCCGTTCCGAGGGGCACCACACGCACGCGGTGGTTGTAGGCATCGGCCACGTACAGGTTGCCAGCAGGGGTGACGGCGAGCCCCCACGGGCGGCTGAGCGCAGCGGACGTCGCCGGGCCGCCGTCTCCGGAGAAGCCATTGGTCCCGTTGCCTGCCACCGTGGTGATGATCCCGTCGGGTGCGACCTTGCGAACCCGGTCGTTGTTGGTGTCCGCGATGTAGATGGTCCCGTCACCATCGACCGCGATCCCGTGCGGATATCGCAGCGCCGCACTGGTCGCCGGACCGCCGTCGCCGGAGAACCCGACCACTCCGTTGCCGGCCACCGTCGTGATCACGCCATCCCTCGCCACCTTGCGGATCCGACGGTTGTACGTGTCGGCGATGAAGAGGTTCCCGGCCCGATCAACGGCAACCGAGTTCGGGCTCCAGAGACCCGCCGCGGTCGCCGGACCGCCGTCCCCCGAGAAGGTGGCCAGGTTCCCGTTCCCTGCCACGGTGGTGATGACACCGTTCGGCGTGACCTTGCGCACCCGTTCGTTGGAGGTGTCCGCGATGTAGAGGTTGCCCACTTCGTCCAGCGCCAGGCCCTGCGGCTGGTAGAGCTGGGCTGCCGTTGCCGGGCCTCCATCGCCGGAGAACCCCCAGGCGCCGGTGCCGGCCACTGCGGAGATCACGCCGTCAGGGGTGACCTTGCGCACCCGGTTGTTCCCGCCGTCGGCGATGTACAGGGTTCCGCCCGCACCGATCGCGAGCGACGAGGGGTAGAAGAGCGTTGCAGCGGTGGCCGGTCCTCCGTCGCCCGTCGACCCCGGGACACCGGTCCCCGCCACCGTGGTGATCACGCCGTTCGTGTCCACCTTCCGCACTCGGTGATTGCCGCCGTCGGCGATGAAGAGGTTCCCGGCGTTGTCGATCGCGATGTCCCGGACCGCCCAGAGCCTGGCGTCCGTCGCCGGGCCATCGTCGCCGCCGAACGCGCCGTTGCCGAGCCCACTCACGCCCGTCCCGGCGAGGGTGGCGATGTCGCCCGCCGCGGCCGCGGCCGGCGTGTTCCCGCCGATGGCGATCGACCCGGCCAAGGTGACGGCGGCGAGGACCGAAGCAGCGGCGACGGATCCTCTGCGGCGAGCCGATCGCTGCGCCTTGGAACTCGGGGTCGGCTGTGGGATCATCGCCCAAACGTAGGCAGTCGACCTTGCCGAGCAGACACGTCCGGAGGTACGCCGGGTGAACCCTGGTCGAATGCTCAGGTGTTGTCGGTTGTGTCGCGGACGTGGCGTCGAGCGTCCCTCGGAGGCGCGGGGACGGACCTCTGTCTCGCACTCCGCCGGTCGGGGTGGGAGAACGCTCGGCGTTTGACAGAATGTAAAGCGTGACGCTCGCCGCCAGTTCCCTCCACGGCCCTCTCCAGGACGCCCTCGTCAACCAGTTCGGCCTGGCCCACACGGTGGTCGACGAGGCATCGCTCGCCAACAGCGTGGCCCGGTTCCGTGAGCAGGGGATCGTGCTGCCCACCTTCGGCCAGCTCGCCGACCCGAGCACCATCGACCCGGCGGTCGCTGCCGCGACCGCCGCGATCGACAAGAACGCACCCGATCCGAAGAACCTGTGGCGGGTGCACTGGTACAACGACATCCACGGCAACCGCGTCGACGTGCCCGACCACGTGGTGCTCACCAAGGAGCTCACCGGCATCGACTCGCCGATCATCGTGGCCTTCGGCGACCGCTTCCCGATGATCACCGCCCACAAGGTGCTCGCCGCCTACAGCTGCCTGGCGCCGCGCGTGGTGAGCGGTCAGTTCGACCCCACCCGCCACCGCGCCATCTGGCCGAGCACCGGCAACTACGCCCGCGGCGGCATCGCGATCAGCCGCATCATGGCCAGCCGCGGCGTGGCGATCCTGCCCGAGGGCATGAGCCAGGAGCGCTTCGACTGGCTCGACGAGTGGTGCGCCAACCCGGCCGAGGACGTCATCAAGACGTTCGGCACCGAGAGCAACGTCAAGGAGATCTACGACGCCTGCAACGAGCTGGCCAAGGACCCGGGCAACTTCGTCCTCAACCAGTTCTGCGAGTTCGGCAACCACCTCGGCCACCACGAGGTCACCGGCCGGGCGCTCGCTCACGTGTTCGAGACCGTTCGCGCTGCATCGGGCCGCGACCTCCGCCTGGCCGCGTTCACCAGCGCCACCGGGTCGGCCGGCACGATCGCCGCTGGCGATCGCCTGAAGGACGAGTACGGCACGAAGATCGTCGCCGTCGAGGCGCTCGAGTGTCCGACCATGCTCGAGAACGGCTTCGGCGAGCACAACATCCAGGGC
>JBILUM010000018.1:0-12326 GCA_044370995.1 Ilumatobacteraceae bacterium
CAAGTACTTCCCGCCGGTGTCGCGGATCGACTCGGCGTACGGCGACCGCCATCTCGTGTGCAGCTGCGAGCCGCTCGAGGCCTACGCGCATGCAGCGCAGCGGTCGTCCGAGGGACACGTCGACCCAGCCGATCAGGCATGATCCGGGATGACGACTAGGTTGCAGGTCCATGGCTGACTCCTCCGTTCCCCCGGGGCTCGGTGACCTGCTCGGGTTGCTCGGCACCTCGAACCCGCTCGCCGGCATCTCCAAGTCGATCGCCCAGTTCCAGCGGGGCGTCGGCGACTTCCTCCACGCGGTCGAGAACTTCAACCAGACGATGGAGCAGCTCAACACCATCACTGCGCGGGTCAACCGGCTGCTCGACGACGTCGAGCCGCCGGTGCGGGCCCTGTTGCCGCAGATCACGCGCACGCTGAAGACCGCCGATCAGCTCGTCGAGCAGATGAGCGCGCCGATCGAACGGGTGGCCCCGGGACTCGCCCGCCTGGCCGACACACTGCAGTCCCCGCAGTTCACCCAGCTGCCGACCCAGCTGGGCGACTTCGTCGGCACGCTCGGCGATCTGGCCAAGCGCCTGCAGCCGCTCGGGCAACTGGCGGAGTCGGCCGGCGGTCTGTTCGGACTGCGTGCGCTCACGTCGCTCCGTTCGGGAGGCGCCGCCACCAAGCCCGTCATCCCGCCGCCGGCAGCCGACCCCGAGCCCGCGAAGCAGGCCCCGGCCGAGAAGACCGCCGCCAAGAAGACCGCCGCCAAGAAGACCGCCGCCAAGAAGACCGCCGCCAAGAAGTCACCGCCGAAGAAGACCGCAGCGAAGAAGACCCCGGCCAAGAAGACCGCAGCCAAGAAAGCTGCGCCGAAGCCGTCGTGAGCCGTGAGCGGGATGCCCCGTCGGTGCGCACCCGGCTCACGAATGGAAGTCAGGGGTAGAGCTTCGTGAGCGCGATGCGCCGTTGCTGCGCATCCGGCTCACGTTGGATGGGTCAGTGCTTGGCGACGAACGGGAGGTCGACGATGCGACCGGGGAGCGCGCTCCCACGCACGTCGATCGCAACCTCGGTACCGGTCGCAAGGTCGGGCGGCAGGAACGCCAGCGCGATGCCGTGCTCGAGCACCGGGGAGAAGTTGCCGCTGGTGACCACGCCGACCGGCACACCGTCGACGAGCACGCTGCAATCGGCTCGAGGTGGGCGACGCCCCTCGGTCGCGATGCCTTGCAGCAGGCGGGCCACGCCACGGTCGCGCTCGGCGATCAGCGCATCGCGGCCACGGAACTCGTCCTTGCCGAAGGCCACGACCCATCCGAGACCCGCCTGCAGCGGCGTGATGCCGGCACCGAGTTCGTGGCCGTGCAACGGCAGCCCGGCCTCGAGCCGAAGGGTGTCGCGAGCGCCGAGCCCCGCAGGCGTGATGCCTGCTGCGACGATCGCGGTCCACAGGTCGTCGGCCGCAGCGGCGGGCACGGCGATCTCGATGCCACGCTCGCCGGTGTAGCCCGTGCCGGCCACCGTGCACTCGACCCCCTCCCAGGTGCAGCGGGCGACACGGAAACGGCCGACCGACGCAGCGTCGGGGAACACCGGGGCCAAGCGCTCCAACGCCTTCGGACCCTGTACCGCGAGCACGGCGCGACCGTGCGTCGTCTCGGTGCCTCCGATCGCAGCGCGCACCCGGTCGGTGTTGGACGCGTTCGGCATGACGTCGAAGACCTCGTCGTCGATCCACCACACGATGATGTCGTCGAGCACGGAACCGTCGACCTCGTCGAGGAGGTGCGTGTACTGCGCCCGACCCGGGCTCACCTTGGCGAGATCGTTGGTGAGCGCCCACTGCAGACGTTCATCGGCGTCGGCACCCTCCACCCGGACGGTGCCGAGATGCGACACGTCGAACACGACGGCGCTGTTGCGACACGCGAGGTGTTCGTCGATCGTGCCGGCCTCGTACGACAGGGGCATCTCCCATCCGCCGAACGGGACCATCTTCGCCCCGAGGCGGCGATGGGCGGCGTCGAGCGGGCTGAGTTCGTTGGGCTGGTCGATCTGGTCGGCGTCCATCAAATGTGGGTCGCTTCCGTTCTGTGTCGACGTCGGCTCGTGCTCGGCGCTCAGAGCGCCACGCGGGCGGGCGAACCGGTGTGCGACCCTGCCGTCGCGTCGGACCGCTCGGGCACGAGGGCGGCATCGAGATGATCCTTCACCCCGCCGATCGCGAGGATGTTGAGTACGCCCTGACCGGCGTTGCGCATGACGTCGATGAGTTGGTCGCCCTCGCAGAGCACCACGTCGCTGCCGCTGATCACGAGGTGCGCCGCTGCGATGTCGGTGTCGACGTGCTCGCGCAGGTACTCGAAGGCGACCCGCACCGACTCGAGCTTGATCCCGGCGTCGAGCAGGCTCTTGATCACGCGCAGTTCGAGCAGGTCTCGGTAGGAGTACTCGCGGCGGCTGCCGCTGCCCTTCGCGTCGGCGAGCGACGGACGCACGAGGCCGGTGCGTGCCCAGTAGTCGAGCTGCCGGTACGAGATGCCGACGATCTTGGCCGCCTTGGTGCCGCTGTAGCCGGCCTCAGGGATCATGGGGGCCGTCGGGAGCATCGAGGACGCAGCGACGGTGGCGGATGCGGTGGGGGTCGAGGTCATGAGTTCCTTCTCCGGCCAGCGGCGCGCGGCGATCGTCGGACGCAGTGCCTCATGACACCGCGCCAGGTGACATCGGCGTAACTACGCCCATGTCACCCGATCACGCTAGTCAGTCGACTCGCCCGATTCAAGCACTCTTCGCGCGAACATTCGCGCGGGACGCAAGAAACGAGCTACTCGCCCTTGAAGTCGTCGGGGTCGAGGTCGTCGAGGAAGTCTCGGAACTCGTCGATGATCGCTTCCTCGTCGTGCCCCTCGGCGATCTCCACCGGGTGCTGACCCGCCTGTATCAGGAGGCCCTCGGTGGCGAAAATCGGGCTCCCGGTGCGCACGGCGATCGCGATGGCGTCGCTCGGACGGCACGACACCACGAGCTCGCGACCCGAGGTGACCAGGTGGAGTTCGGCGAAGAAGATGTGCTCGCGTACCTCGGTCACGACGATCCGCTCGAGGGTGGTCGAGAGCTGTCCGAGGATCTGCACGAGCAGGTCGTGGGTGAGCGGCCGGGGCGACTCGATACCCTCGAGCGCGGCGTGGATCGACGATGCCTCGGGCGTTCCGATCACGATGGGCAACAGTCGCTGCGTGCCGGTCTGCTCGCGGAGGATCACCACGGGCGTGTTGGCAGGCACCTCGACCCGCACTCCGACGAGTTCCATGGGGACCACAGCGCCGACGATAGCCGTCCCCGTCGCACCCCGTCCCCATCAGGGTGAGTGATTTTCGGTGACGGTGAGTGGCCGCCGAGGGCGCCCGGGTGATCGTCCGGGTCAGCTGTCGGGTCAGCTGTCGGGTCAGCTGTCGAGGTGATGCTTCAGCATCGACACGACCAGGGCCTCACGCAGCTCGGCGCCGAGGTCGGCGAGTTCACCGAGCAGCTGCACCGCCTCCTGGCGTGCCTGCGGATTGCGCTGGCGCAACAGCGGCAGGATGCGCTGCTCGAACAGGCCGGCCTCGCGTTCGGCACTCTGGCGCCACGACCGCAGATGGCGGGCGTCGATGCCCCGGGAGAGGAAGCCGGCGGCCGCACGGACGACGGCGAGATCGCCATCGGTGAAGGTGGCCGAACTGCCGGTGCCGCGTCCGGTGACGAGGCCGTAGGACTCGAGCTCGGCCAGCTGCGGCTGCGTGATGCCCGCGAGCGAGCACAGCTCGCTCCGGTCGTACACGTCGCTCGGACCGACCGCGGCGAGCAGGCGCATCGAGGTGGTGTGATCGCCGGATGATTCCGCAGCCGCTGCCGGCCGGCCCTGGGCCGCCGGGTGACGGTTGGTGTTCACCTGGTCGGCGTGCGGACTGATCGTGCCGGTCGGATCGTCGAGCAGGTAGCCGCTGGTGTCGTCTCCCCCGCGGCCGATCGGACCGGTGTCGTCGAGGTCGAGCGCACCGGTGCGACCCGCCTCGGCGCCGACGCGGACGTTGCGGATGCCCCGGGGTTGGTGCAGCTGGCTGACACTGCCGTTGCCGGCCGCAGCCGTCGTCGCACCAGCACCAGCACCAGCACCAGCAGTCGCGGGCACGGGGATGCCGGCCGTGGCGTCGGCACCCGCGAGCGGCGGCATCGCGATGCCGCCGCTGTCGTCGATCGCACCGGTCTCGAGCCGGTCGCGGATCACCCGCAGCGGCAGGAAGTTCTCGCGCTGCTCACGCAGGATGACCTTCAATCGTTCGATGTCGGCGTCGAAGAACTTGCGGTAGCCGCTCGCGGTGCGCTCCGGCTCGATCAGACCCTGGCTCTCGAGGAATCGGATCTTCGAGATCGTGACATCGGGGAACTCCTCGAGGAGGAGTCCGAGCACTTCGCCGATCGAGAGGTAGGGGCGTTCGTTGATCCCGCTCGTCACGCCGGGCCCGTGCCGATCTCGAAGAACACGAGGCGGAACTTGCCCACCTGGAGTTCGTCGCCCTGGTGCAGCACTGCCTCGTCGACCCGCTCGGCGTTCACGTACGTGCCGTTGAGCGAGCCGGCATCGCGGACGACGTACTGGTCGCCGCTGCGGCTGATGTCGGCGTGGCGTCGCGACACGGTGATGTCGTCGAGGATGATCTCGCTGTCGGGATGCCGGCCGAGCCGGGTGAGCGACCCGCGCAGCGCGAACGTCGCGCCGGCCTGCGGGCCGCTGCGGACCACGAGCGACGGCACGCCGGACGGCAGCTGGTCGAGCTGGACCACCGTGTCGTCGGCGGCGCCAGGGGCGTCCTGGAGCGGATCGACCTTCGCGAGCGTGATGGTCTGATCGGCGGGCCGGTCGAGCAGCGCACCACACGACGAGCAGAACACGGCGTCGCTGGTGTTGCGATGCCCGCACTGGTTGCAGAACACGTACGCCATGAGGAGCGCGACTCTAGCCCTCGACGAGGGCGCGGTACCCGGTCGCGTCGAGCAGGGTGTCGAGCTGCGATGGATCGGCGAGTTCGATCTCGCAGATCCAGCCGTCGCCGTAGGGGTCGCTGTTGATGGTCTCGGGCTGGTCGGCCAACGCATCGTTGACCGCGACGATCGTGCCGGTGACCGGTGCGTAGATGTCGCTGACCGACTTGGTGCTCTCGACCTCGCTCATCGTGTCGCCGGCAGCGACCGAGGCGCCGACGGTGGGCACCTGGACGTAGACGACGTCGCCGAGTGCGTCCTGGGCGTAGTCGGTGATGCCCATCCGGATCTTCGAACCCTCGACGCTGATCCATTCGTGATCGCTCGAGTACCTGAGTGCTTCGGGGATGGACATGAAGGAAGAATCTACCTCACCGGGGTGCTCGTCAGGAACTGTGGCGATGCAGGGCGCAAGGGTGCTCAGCGGACGAGCTGACGTATGCGGCGGGCGTACTCCTGGGCCAGTTGGCGGGCCTCGCTGTCGGTGCTCGCTTCGGCCCAGATGTGGGTGACCGGGTCCTCGGGATCGGGCAGGGCGAGCATCCATCCGGTGGCGTGATTGATCTTCACACCGTCGACGAGCTCGACGTCGCGGGAGCCCATCTCCACGAGCGTGCGCATGACCATGCCTTTCTGCTCCCACGGTGTCACGACCGTCTCGTGCACGAGGTGGACCTTCGGCAGTGCGTCGACCACCTCGCTGAGCGAACGTCCGGAGCGGGCGAGGAGGTCGAGCATCTTCAGCAGGGCCGCGGCGCCGTCGAACGCCGGGAGGAAGCCCGGCAGGATGTAGCCGCCCGCGCCGTCGGCGGCGAAACCGACCGCCGGGTCGTTCGCTGCGGCCATCAGCGCCGGTGTCGACAGCTTGGTGGGCACGACCTGCACGCCGTGCGCGGCGGCGATCTCGCCGGCACAGCGGGTGATGTTGACCGGCAGGGCGATCGTGTCGCCGAGCAGGTGGTCGGAGACGAGCTCGACGAACGCCAACAGGGCCTCGGTGTCGGTGAGAACGCGGCCCTGGTCGTCGACGAGTCGCAGGCGTTCACCGTCGGCGTCGATCACCGCGCCGAGGTGAGCGCCTGACGCGCGCACGAGGCCGGCGACACGTGACAGGGCCTGCTCGGTGTCGAAGCCGACCCGGCCGGCGGTGGACACGTACGGGTTCACCGCGAGGACGTCGGCGCCGAGCTTGCCGAGCAACGTGGGCATGACGGTGCTGGCGGCGCCGTAGCTGTAGTCGACCACGAGCTTGAAGCGATGGGCACGGATGGAAGCAGGCTCGACGGTGGCCTCGAGGGCGACGGTGTACTCCTCGAGCGCACGAGGAGGGAACTGGATGTCGCCGATCTCCTCGGCCAGCGCGCGGCGGCTGTCCTCGCGCTGGAAGAGCCGTTCGATCTTGCGTTGTGCGTCCTCGGTGATGTCGGTGCCGGCCGAGTCGAAGAACCGCACGATCACCCGGTCGGGGTCGTCGTGGTCGAGCCGCACCGTCAGCCCGCCGAACGCCCGGGGCGAGCGGACGAGGAACCGGGTGACCGGCACGCTCGCCACCTCGAGGTCGAGCACGTCGATGCCGGCGGCGTTGAGGCCGGCCATCATCGCCCGCTTCAACATACGCGCCGCTCGGCTCGAGTCTCGCGACGTCACGACGGTGGTGCCCTTGCGGAGCGCGGTGCCGTAGGCCATGGCGAAACGAACGGCCAACTCCGGAGTGACGTCGACGTTGGCGAGTCCGCTCACGCCGTCGCGGCCGAACAGGCTGCGCGCCCCCTTGCTCTCCCAGACGATGCTCGAGTTGACGACGGCGCCGTCCTCGATCGTCTTGAACGGGTAGATCTTGACGTCGCTGGAGATGACGGCCTCGTTGCCGACGAAGACCTCGTCGCCGATCACCACGCCCTCGTCGATACGCACCGCGTTGCGGATGCTGCTGCTCCGGCCGATCACCGCGCCGCGCATGCGCGCACCGTGGCCCACGTACACGTTGTCGTGGAGCACGGATCGTTCGACCTGCACGTCGCCGAGGAGGCGTACGTTCGAGCCGAGCACGCTGTACTCCCCCACTCGGCACCCGGCCTCGATCTTGCAGCCCGGTCCGATGACGCAGGGGCCGATCACCTGGGCGTCTGGGCTGATCTCGGCTCCTTCGCCCAGCCACACACCGTCGTTGACGAGGAAGCCCGGCACACTGGCCCGCACCTTGCCGTCGAGGACGTCCTTGTGCGACGACAGGTAGGCCTCGAGCGTGCCGACGTCTTCCCAATAGCCCTCGACCACCGCACCGAAGAGCGGCTTGCCGGCGGCGAGCAGGGCAGGGAACACCTCGCCGGAGAAGTCGACGCTGCGACCCTCGGGAATGAAGTCGAAGACCTCCGGCTCGAACACGTAGATGCCGGAGTTGATCGTGTCGCTGAAGACCTGGCCCCATGTCGGCTTCTCGAGGAACCGCTCGATCGAGCCGTCCTCGCGGGTGATGACGATGCCGAACTCGAGCGGGTTCTCGACTGTCGTGAGCCCGATCGTCGCGACGGCGCCCTTCTCGCGGTGGTACTCGAGCACCTTCGTCAGATCGATGTCGGTGAGCACGTCGCCGGAGATGACGAGGAAGGTGTCGTCGAGGAACGCACGAGCGTTGCCGACGCTGCCGGCCGTACCGAGCGGCACCGGTTCGTCGGCGTAGCGCATCGTGACACCGAACTCGGCGCCGTCGCCGAAGTAGGTCTTGATGTGGTTGGCCAGGAAGGCCACGGTGACGACGATCTCGTCGAAGCCGTGCTCTTTCAGCAGATGGATGATGTGCTCCATCATCGGGCGGTTCGCCACCGGCAGCATCGGCTTCGGGGCGTTCGAGGTGAGCGGCCGCAGGCGGGTGCCCTCGCCGCCGGCCATGATCACCGCCTTCACGACGTGCGCTCGTTCCCCGGGCTCCGACGGCCGGCGGCCGGGTGTGCGCCGGGCTCGCCGGCCCGCTTCGCGCGTCCAACGGCGATGCCGGCGCGCACCTTCGGCACGTACCGCACCGCGGTCCAGTAGCTGAGCACCAGCCCGGGGATCACCAGGATCCAGGAGGCGACGAGAAAGCCCTGCTGGCCGAACGAACCCGAGTCGGGATCGCCGAGCATGAACCCGGGGATGGCGAACATCAACAGGAACGTGGCGAGCTTGCCCCAGTAGGTGACGTCGAATCGCTCCATCGAGAACGCCACCGTGGCGATCGCCATGGTCGCGCCCACGACGACCTCACGGATGACGATCGCCCACAACACCCAGGTCGGCGGGATGCCGTAGGAGATGATGCTGCCGATCGCGACGATGAACAGGAGCCGGTCGGCTGTGGGATCGAAGACCTTGCCGAACTCGCTCACCTGGTCGAAGCGGCGGGCCAACCACCCGTCGACCCAGTCGGTGGCGCCGAGGCCACCGAGCAGCCAGGCGGCGGCCACCTGATCGTCCTTGCCGAACAGCAGCCAGACGAAGATCGGAATACAGCACAACCGCAGCAGGGTGAACACGTTGGGAGCGGTGAGGAACCGATGCGTCGACAACTGGGTCGTCTCCGTATCGGTCACGATCCGGAGCGTACAAGCCCGATCGCGACCGCAACAGGACCTACAGTCCCGAACATGTCTCAGGGTGATCTCACGGGCCAGGTGGCCTTCATCACGGGTGGTGGCTCCGGCCTCGGTGCCGCGTTCGCGCGGCGTCTCGCGGCCGACGGGGCCACCATCGTCGTCAACGACATCAGCGCCGACGCGGCGTCGGCGGTCGCCATCGAGTTGAACGGCGACACCGCCGTGTTCGACGTGGGCGACTCGGCGGCCTTCGACGCCGAGGTCGACAAGGCAGTCGAGCGGCACGGTCGCCTCGACATCATGATCAACAACGCCGGCATCGCTCCGCCGCCCGATCCGGAGCGCACCCAACGCTCGATCGAGAACCAGATGAAGCGCATGGAGGGCAAGCTCGACGAGATGGTGCCCCCCGACTCGACGGTGGGTCTGAGCGATGCCGACTGGGATCGGATGATGCGGATCCACCTGTACGGAACGTTCTACGGCACGCGTGCGGCGCTGCGGCACATGACGCCGGCCCGGGCGGGTTCGATCGTGAACATCTCGTCCGTGCTCGGCCTGCGCCCGATGGCCGGCGCGTTGCACTACGCCACCGCCAAGGCGGGCATCATCGCGCTCACCAAGAGCGTCGGCCAGGAGGTGGCCCCCTTCGGTGTGCGGGTGAACGCCGTGTGCCCGGGCTGGGTGGACACCCCGCTGCTCGCACCGATGGATCCGATGCTGATGGCGGGCATCGTGATGCAGATCCCGCGGGGCCGCATGGCGCGGGCCGAGGAGTTGGCCGAACTCGTGCGATTCCTCGCAGGGCCGGAGAGCAGCTACTGCAATGGCGACGTCTTCGCCGCGTCCGGCGGGTTCGTCTGATGGCCACTGTGTTCACCCGCATCATCGAGGGCGATCTGCCCGGCACGTTCGTGCACCGCGACGATCGCTGCGCTGTCTTCATGTCGATCAACCCGCTCGCGACCGGCCATTGCCTCGTCGTGCCCACCCGTGAGGTCGACCACTGGGTCGACCTCACGATCGACGAGTCGCAGCACCTGTTCACCGTGGCGCACCAGATCGCCCAGGCCCAGCGGGCCGCGTTCCGGTGCGACAAGGTGGGCATGATCATCGCCGGCTACGAGGTGCCCCACGCGCACATCCACCTCGTCCCGACGACGAACATGAGCCAGCTCGACTTCGCGAACGCATCGGCGTCGGTCGACCGCGAGGAACTCGAGGAAGCGGCCGAGGCGATCCGCAACCAGATCCCTTCCTGACCGGGCCCGGGGTCGCCGCCGCCAGCGGCTGAGGGGCGAGCCTCGCCCGGCTGATCTCGTGCCCCTCCTCCCGCTGTCGCCGTCTGTTTCAGGGCCCGGTCGGCTCGAGGTCGATCATCTCGATCAGCTCGCGTCCCTTGTTGCGCACGTTGTTGACGGCCGTGGACACCGGGTGCATGACGAGCAGGTCGTCGGGTGCTGGGACGAGCTGAGCCGAGAGTGCCACAGGGTCGTGCTCGTCGGGGTCGAGCCACTGCTGCCACGCTGCCGGTGGGAGCAGCACGGGCATGCGGTCGTGCACGGGCGCCATGGTGGCGTTGGCCGAGGTCGTGATGACGGTGCAGCTGTGCAGCCACGGCGCGGCGGGCCCGGCGGCCGTGTCGCGCCATGCCGCCCACAGCCCGGCGACCGCCAGCGGCTCGCCGTCGCGTCGGTGGATGAAGTACGGCTGCTTGGCCTTCTGGCCGGGGACGACCTTCCACTCGTAGAAGCCGTCCATCGGCACGATCACCCGCTTCGACCGGAACAGCGACCTGAACGCAGGCTTCTCGGCGAGGGTCTCGGCTCGGGCATTGATCATCTTCGAACCGATCTTGACGTCCTTGGCCCAGCTGGGGACGAGCCCCCAGTGGAAGACCCGCACGACCGGGTGGGCACGGGCGTCGGCCACCACTGCGTAGATGTCGTTGGTGGGTGCGACGTTGTAGTTCTCGCGCAACGGCTCGAACGGCGAAGCAGCCGCCTTCGCGCCGGCGCCGGCGTCGGCGTCGGGGTCGAACGATGCACCGAAGTACGACGCGATCCGATCGGGGGTGTTGCTGGAGACGAAGCGGCCGCACATCCCGATCCACCGTAGTGATCCGGTGTGACGTGAGTGCGGCCGCGTCGCTGTTGGATCACTCCGGACCGGTCAGCTCCAGGCCAGGGTGGCCCTGGCGCTGCCCATGTTCTCGTAGAACTCCATCTGGATCGTGTGCACACCGGCCGTCAGCGTCCTCGTGACCGAGTTGGTGGCGTAGGCCCGGTCACCCCAGGCGTCGATCACCCTGACGCCGTCGATGAAGAGCCGACCACCATCGTCGGAGCCGAGGGTGAACGTGTACGTGCCGGCGCTGAAGGTCTGGGTGCGTGTCCACCGCACCGAGAACGAGTTCGACGGCAGACCGGTCGCCGGGCTCCCGGTGCCCCAGTTGAAGTTGATCGATGCGTCGTCGCGGCACAGTGCCGGAGAACCGCCGAGGCTCGTGTTGTTGAAGTACTCGGCCTTCCAGCCGGCGATGGCCGGGCAGGTGCCGGGAACCGTGGTCGTGGTCACCGGGACCGTCGTCGTGGTCACCGGGACCGTCGTCGTGGTCGTGGTGGCCGGCAGGGTCGTCGTGGTACTCGTCGTCGTGGTACTCGTCGTCGTGGTGCTCGTCGTCGTGGTGCTCGTCGGCGTCGTGCTGGCCGGCGGCGTGGTGGCGCTCGAACCGCCCTGGTCGGGATCGACGGTCCACGAGTTGACCGCATAGGCCGCGTTGGCACGTACCTCGACGATCGACCGCGACGTGCTCTGGTGGCCCGACGAGCTGGCGACGCGGGCGACCAGGCCGACGCGGAGCTGGGTCGGCTGCGCCTCCACCCCGAGGAACCAGTTGTTCACGGGATCGGCCGGCAGTTGCGGGGCGTCGAGCTCGACGCGCGAAGCAACCACACCGCTCTTGGCGACGAAGCGCCAGGCGCGTTGGTTCGCGCCGGAGGCCGGTGTGCGCAGCACGAATGCGGCGTTGGGCGTGAAGATGTAGCCCTCCGCCTCGAACTGGCTCTGCGCCTGGCTCGTCGAACCGGTGAAGTCCACCAACACGGCGGGGTCGGTGCTGGCAAGGCTCGACCCGGTGTACTTGAGCGCCGTCTGCGTCGGCACGGTCGGCAGCATCACCTTGTGGGTGAGCACGTCGACGGCGTTCGCGGAGTTCGTCACGTCCGGCAGGAACGGCGTGGCGCACACGCCCGGCGACGACTCCGTGCACGGGTACTCACCCTGTTGCACCATGTCGCGCGGGACCTGCAGGTTGGCGGTCGCGACACCCCGGTTGACCGTTCGGATCGAGATGCCTTCGCTCCCTCGGGTCGACGGCGTGGAGACACGCCGGTTGATCATCACCGACGCGCTCTGGATCACCAGTCGCGCGGCACCGTCGAGGAGCAACGTCGCGCCCTTCCCGGTGATCGAGTGGTTGGTGAGTGCTGACGCGCTCAGTGCGAGGTCGGAGTCCACGGCACAGCCGGCGACGCGACCCTCGCCGAACACCACCTTCGCCGAGGCGGTGACCGTGACCGTGGCCGTGAAGTGGTACAGGCCCGACGCGAAGAAGTGCTGCCGGCCACCCGCCCCGCTGATCGTGAGTGGATCCTCGTACCGGCCCGGGTAGTACATGCGACAGGTCGGCGTGAGATCGACGAACTTGCCGTCGCGGTCGTAGGTGGGCACCTGTGGCAG
>JBILUM010000437.1:0-3398 GCA_044370995.1 Ilumatobacteraceae bacterium
CGCCCTGATGATGCAGATCAACCAGGAGGCACTCGACCTGAGGATCGTCGAGCTGCGGCCCGACTCGGACGGCCGATTCACCGAGCATCCCGCACCGAGGCAGCTCGAATCCCGCCGGGTCGTCCTGCTCGACATCTACGGCAGCCTCTACTACGCCGGCGCCAAGACCCTGCAGGCCCGTCTCCCGGATCCCAACGGCTCCGTGTCACCGGCGGTCGTCATCCGGCTCCGCGGACGGGCGATGCTCGGGTCGACGTCGTTCGCCGTCTTGGCCGACTACGCCCACCGATTGCAAGCCGTCGACGGTCAGCTGTACCTGAGCGGCGTGGAGAAGGCGACACACGAGCAACTGCGCCGGAATCGCACCGTGTTGCAGACCGGAGTCGTCGAGGTCTACGAGGCAGACGCGATCGTCGGCGAGGCGAGCCTCACGGCATACCGCGCAGCCGAGGAATGGATCCGAAGCAACGACGGCGCGGGCTGACGCGGCGCATCCATGAGCGCGTTCACCGATCGACAGCGAGAGCGAGGCGAGGCGCTGGCTGAGCGCGCTCGGGAGTGGTTCGAGCGGGCGCGCGAGCGCGGTGGCGTGGTCGATCTCGTCGCCGATCTTCACGAACGCGACAAAGACGCCCAAGCATCGGTGTTGGGAAGCGCCATCGCCCTGCGCCTGTTCCTGTTCGTGGTGCCGGCGAACGTCGCGCTGATGGGCTTGATCGGCATCCTTCGTCTGAAGTCGTTCGTGCAGGACGACATCGGCGCCTCGGCCACCACCGGCGCCATCTCCGAAGCGCTCATCGATGCGAGCTGGCTCAGCTCGTGGTGGTTGTTGCTCAGTGGGCTGACGCTCAGCCTGATGGCCGGACGCTCGCTCGCGAAGGTGCTCGCCGCGTGTGCGCGCGGCGCATGGCAGATGCCGGTGCGCGAGGCGACGGTCAAACCGATCGCGGTCGTGGCGCTGTCCCTCGTCCTGATCGCCGACCTCGCCACCAGCATCCTGTTCGATCGGTTGCGCGACGCCGGTGGCGTCCCGGTGGCGGTGGCATCGTGGATCGCGGTGAGCCTCACCACCACGGTGACCTGGTTCCTGGTGATGTCGGCCCTGCCCCGCAGGTTCCACGATCCGGGTGCCCTGCTGCCCGGCGTGTTGGTCATGGGCGCCGGCTACACCCTCCTGCAGTGGTTCATGCAGTTCTACCTCCCGAACCGCGTCGCCAGAACCACCGACACGTTCGGCGACCTCGCGATCACCGTCGCGACGCTCGGCAACTTCTTCTTCATCGGCCGCCTCATGTCGGCATCGTTCGTCGTCACCGCGATCGTCTACGAGCGTTGGGGCAGCATCAGCCAGGTGGTGTTCGCGCTCCCCGGATTGCGCAAGGTGGCGGCCCGATCGTCTCGGCTGCGAGCCTTCTTCAGCCTCGATCCTGCAGATGACGCTCCGGTGCCGAGTTCTTCGGGGTCGAGTTCTTCGGGGTCGAGTTCTTCGGGGTCGAGTTCTTCGGGGTCGAGTTCTCCGGTGCCGAGTTCGCCGGAGTCGTCCGTCGGGCTCTGACCCGCTTCGGCGGCGCGTGCCCGCATCAGCGGAACAGACTGCCGAGACCCTCACCGACCCTGGTGGCACCGAGCACGGTGAACAACACGATCATCACCGTGGCGTTGTTCTCCGCGAGCCACCGCTTGGCGACCTCCAGCATCGGCGCCGTGCGCGACGGTGCGACGAGCAGCCCGAGCACCGGGCCCGCCACCGTCACCGAACCGACGAGGATGAAGATCAGGGCGCCCAGCGCCATCTCGCTGCCGCTGGAGCCGGTCTCGGCGAGGGCGACGCCGGCTCCGACCGCCATCGCCAGGTTCTTCGGGTTGACGCCCGAGAGGAGGGCGCCGAGCGCGAAGCACTTCGGAGGAGCGAAGCCGTCGATGCCGGCCATCCACTTCGGCAGCTCGGGCTCGACACCCGGCTTCGGACGCGACTTCCACTGCTTGACCGCGAGCGCGAGGAACAGCAGCCCGACCACCAACGTCGCGATGTGTGCCCCGTCGGCGGCAGCGCTGTCGGCGTCGTCGGCACCGTCGGCGAGCAGCAGCACGACTCCGGTCGCAACCGACAGCCCGACCAGCCAGCCCAGCATGAACGTCACACCCGTGACCTTCCCCCGAGGCGTGGTCAGCATCAGGATCACCGCCACCACAGGAATCGGGCTGATCGCCACGCCGACACCCGATCCGAGGAGTTGCCCGAGTGCATCCGTCATGCCAGTACGTCCTCGCCGTGCGCGACCCTCGATCGGTCGACCGAGGCGAGACCCTAGCCGTTCGGGCACCTCCGGAGACCGAGCAGGCGACCCGGCGGGGCAGACTGACGTGATGCATGCGCCTGCCCGACCAGCGGGAGATCAGACGGTTCCCGACGAGTTGACCGGATGTTGGCAGCGGGCATGGATCGAGTACGCGGACGGAACCCGCGACGACACCACGGTCGTGATCTGGTTGCAGTTGGGGTCGGAGATGGCCGATGTACGCGTGCCGCCCGACCACCCGCTGCGCAACCGCGACGGTTTCGACGAGTGCTCGCTCGACGAACTGCGCTCGCTGGCCGACAGCGAGTCGAGCAGTGGTTACACCGTGTGCACACCCGTCACGGTCGGCGTCGACGGCATCCGCAGGGCGACGGCCGAGTGGTTCACGCGCGGCGATGGCATCGCGTTCCATCCGGTGTCGGCGTTCCCCGAGCCGGGTCTGCTCGAGTGGGTCACCGACGACGTGATGATCGAACGCGCCCCCAGTGGTGCCTATGTCGAGGAATGGCACCTGCTTCCTGACACGCGGTCACCGAGCTCGCATCACCTCGACGACAGGGGCCGCCACCTGTACCGCAGCGGTGCTGCCGCCGTGATGGTGCGCGACCGTGCGGTGGCGGTGCCGAGGGTCGCCCGCCTCGACGAGCTCGTCGCCGAGTGCGGCGACGATCGCGATCGCCTGGTCGCGCTCGTCGACTGCGAGTTCTCCTTCGCCCGTTCGAGCGGCGGTGACGGGTTCGTGATCGAGGCGTCCACCATCCCGTGGCGCGTCGGGGAGGTGCTCGATGTCGATCTTCGATGAGTTGGCCGCACATGCCGCGCTCGACTTCGCTGATGGTCGAATGCTGCCGCTCGAGGCCTACCGGTCCGGCGAGGTGCTGGCAGCGGAACGGGCGGCAGTGTTCGCGACCGGGTGGACGTGCGTGGGTCGTACCGCCGACCTGATCCGGCCGGGCGACCACCTCACTGCTGAGGTACCTGCCGACGGCGCAGCGGCAGACGCATCGGGCGCCACCTCCGGCGACGGCCACCGATCGATCATCGTCGTTCGCGACGACGGCGGTGCGCTCGTCGCCCATCACAACGTGTGCATCCATC
>JBILUM010000438.1:0-3396 GCA_044370995.1 Ilumatobacteraceae bacterium
CCGCGAGGGCGGCGTCGTCGAGGCCGCGGACCTCGACGTGCTCGATCGGCGCGGGTGTCGACGCGTGGGCGAACGCCGGCTCGATCGTGCCCAGGGCCACGCGTTCGATCACGGCGTTGGAGAGCAGACGGGTGGCCAGCCGTTCCCGTTCGGCCTCAGCAAGCGTGCGCCCGGTCGCCGTGCGCACGACGTAGCGGCGCCCGGTGGCAGCCTCGGTGACCGGGAGACCGAGGGTGCCGGCGACCTCGATCACCGTGGCGGCCACGCTGTCGGTGACCCCTGGCAGCAGGGCCGCCTCGATCACGGTGCCCTCGCCGTCGCTCACGTCCGCGGGGTCGCCCCACGAACCGGATTGGAGGAGCGTGTCGACGAGCACGTCGGTGAGCTGGCCGCGGGCCCGGTCGTCGAGTGCGCCGGCGACGAAGTAGACGTCGGCGACGTCGATCGCGGTGAGGTCGTGGAACCCGAGGTGGCGGGCCGAGTCGAGCAACGCGGCGCTGCGCGGATCGGGTTCGAGGGTCCTCACCGTGAGGCGATCGACCTCTCGCACACCCGCATCTCGCACTCCCGCGAAGCTATGGCAGGCGCCTGAGCGGTGGGTCTCCGGTGAACGAAAAGTAAGCTCCTCGCCTTGTGACCCGCCTCATCTACGTCCGACACGGAGAATCCAACAGCACGGTGGCTCGCGTCATCGGCGGACCTCGCACCTGCTCGGGCCTCTCTCCGCTCGGCGTGCTGCAGGCGCAGGCGCTGCGCGACCGCTGGACCTCCGGCCCCGAGTTCACCCCCGACCTCGTGATCGCAAGCCAGTTCCCGCGTGCCCGGCAGACGGCGGAGATCGTCGCCGAGGCCTTCGGGAACCCGGCGATCGTCACCGACGAGGGGTTCGGCGAGCACGACCCGGGTGCCGACTGCGACGGCATGACCATGGCCGCGTTCGTCGAGCGGTGGGGCACCACCTCGTGGGAGGAGGACCCGTTCGGTGTCACGTTCCCCGGTGGCGAGACGCTGGCCGAGTTCCACTTCCGCGTCGGCACCGCTGTGCGGCGCCTGGTCGACGCCCACCCGGAGTCGACGATCCTGATCGCCTGCCATGGCGGGGTGATCGACACGGTGCTGCGTCAGGCGTTGAAGACGGCGCCCACCGGGTCGTTCAACATCAACACGCTCAACACCTCGATCACCGAGCTCGAGCTCGTGCGCCCGAACCGCTGGTCGCTGCGCCGCTACGGCGACACGGCCCACCTGCACGGACTGCCGGCCGCCACGTTCGTCGACTGACCGTCGCCCGGCCGATCCGCAGCAGGTCGTGCCGGCTCAGGCGTCGGGTGGGCCGGGCAGCGGCTTGCCGGCGAGGTCCCTGCCGAGCATCACGAGGATCGTCGCCTCGCCGAGTCCGTCCGTCGCACCGGTGATCGGCGCCGGGGTCGGCATCCGCTCGACGGGGATGCCGCCCATCACGCGGGCGACCGAGTCGGCGACCGCTTGCGCCTCAGGGCGGGCGTAGATGCGGGTGACCTCGATCATCTCCTCCGGGCCGGCGCCGTTGGTCGGCTCGAGGAGGGTGAACCCGTACTCGGCGAGCGCCTCGGTGAACTTCGTTGCCGCACCGGGGACGTCTGCAGCGTTCGCCACGATCACGACCGCGCCCTGGTTGACGAACGGGAACGTGGTGGTGGTCTCCGGCGGAATCGTCGTCGATGTCGTGGTCGGGGCCGCCGTCGTGGTCGGGGCCGCCGTCGTGGTCGGAGCCGCCGTCGTCGGGACGGCGGTCACCGGCACCGTCGCGGCCGGTGCCGGCGTCACCAGTGGGGCGAGCGAGGTGCCCGCACCGACCGGCGCTGCCGCGCCGTCGTCGCCACCGCTGCAGGCGGCAGCCACCAACGTCGTGGACGCGAGCGCCGCGAGCGCGGCGAGCGCAACGGGCCGGACACGCCCGGCGGCCGCACGGTTCGGGTGGAGGTGGCGTCCGGGCATGCCGCCAGACTGCCCAGTCGCGCGGCGCCGGACAAGTCGGCCCGGCCCGATGTCGTCGCGGATCGGCCCGTACACTCCCGGCCATGGGGAAGCTGACGGGCCGCACGGCCGTGGTGGTGGGCGGTCACAGCGGGTTCGGCGGGGCGATCAGCCGGCTGTTCGCTGCCGAGGGTGCCAACGTCGTGATCGCGGCGCGACGCCGTGACGTGGTCGACGAGGTCGCCGGATCGATCGGCGGTCTCGGCGTCACCTGCGACATCACCGACGACGCGCAGGTGCAGGCGCTCGTCGCCGAGGCCAACGCCGCCTACGGCGATCTCCACATCGCGGTCAACTGCGCCGGCTACGAGCAGAGCACCTCGATCGCCGATCTCACCCCCGACCGGCTCGAGGCGATGCATGCCGTGCAACTCACGGGTGCGCTGTACTGCATGCGCCATTTCGGCAACGCCATGGCCGCCCACGGCACGGGTGGCGCGTTCTTGTCGCTGTCGTCGCTGACGGCGCAGAACCCGTCGCGCGGCCTGGCCGCGTACGCCTCGGCGAAGGCCGGCGTCGAGTACGCGACGAAGATCGCCGCCGTCGAGTACGGCGCGCAGCAGGTGCGCTTCAACGCGATCGCAGCGTCGCTGATCGAGACGCCGATGACGGCGCGCATCTTCAAGGTCGAGCCTGCGATCATGGCCCTCAACGAGATCACCCCGCTCGGCCGGCCCGGCAGCTCGGACGACATCGCCAAGGCGGCCCTGTTCCTCTGCGGGCCCGACGGCGACTACATCACCGGCCAGACGCTGTGCGTGGACGGTGGTGCCTCGCTGCTGATGCTGCCGACCCCGCAGATGTACGCCGATGTGGCCCGTCGCTGGCAGGAGCAACGCGAGGGATGACCCTGGGGCGCCCGCTCGGCCGCGTCGTGGTGGTGGGTGCCGGGTCCGCCGGGTGCGTGCTCGCCGCGCGGCTCAGCGAACGGCCCGAGGTGCAGGTCACGCTGCTCGAGGCGGGCCCCGACCATCGCAGTGTCGACACACCGCCCGAGATCGCCGGTGCGTCGTTCATCGCGGCCAAGGAGGTGCCGGGCCGATCCTGGCCCGCGCTGCTGGCCACCCGCGCCGTCGGCCAGGACCCGCGGGTCTACATCCGCGGGCGGGGCATCGGCGGCTCGTCGGCCATCAATGCGATGGTGGCGCTCACGGGTCTGCCCGCCGACTACGACGAGTGGGTGTCACGATTCGGGTGCACGGGATGGGGCTGGGCCGAGCTCCGACCCTGCTTCGAGCAGAGCGCGCTCGTGCTGCACCGCGCGCCGAAGCACGAGTGGGGCGAGATGTCGGCGGCGATGGCGGCAGCGGTGCCCGCGGCGGCCGACGGCGTGCTGCTCACACGGACGGTCGACGGACGGCGATCGTCGGTGAACGACTG
>JBILUM010000439.1:0-3392 GCA_044370995.1 Ilumatobacteraceae bacterium
CGCTGTTCGGCCTCACCCGCGGCACCGACCGGAGCCACGTCGTCCGGGCGGTGCTGGAGGGCATCGCGCACCGTGGCGCCGACCTGGTGGACGCCGCCGAGGCCGACACGGGCCGCACGATCGAGGCGCTGCGGGTCGACGGCGGCATGAGCCGCAACCCGACGTTCGTGCAGGCGCTCGCCGATGCGACGGGCCGACCGGTCGAGATCGCGCCGGTCGCCGATGCCACCACCATGGGCGCCGGCTACCTCGCCGGGCTCGCGAGCGGCGAGTGGGGATCGTTCGACGACATCGCCGACTGCTGGCGGCCGGCGGGTCGCGTCGAGCCGGCGACGTCACCCGGAGGGCCCACTCGCGAGCGGTGGCGGGACGCCGTCGAACGGGCGAAGGGCTGGATACCCGACCTGTCGGCTCTGGACTTCTAGCATCTGCTCCCGGAGCCCATGGGCTCACTAGAATTGCTCCGCTCACCCGGCGCCGACAAAGCTCAGGGCAGCGACTGGAAAGGACACACTCCCTCGTGGACATGGATTCGCCCGATACCTCGACGGCACACACCGACGTGTTGGCCGACGCGGCATCCTCATCAGGCCTGACGCGCCGCCTGCTCGGCGCGGGCCTGATCGGACTCGCCGGCTCGCTCGTGCCCGGCATCGCCTCGCGCGCGGGAGCCTCGACGCCCGAACAGGCCACCACCACCACTGCGCCGCCTCGCCAGCCCGACGCCTCCGACATCGCCCTGCTGTCGTTCGCGCAGACCGTCGAGCTCGCTGCCACTCGGCTGTACGACCTCGCCCTCGCCGGTGACGGCATCGGCGAGGTCACCCGCTCGGTGATCACCGAGGTGCGCGCCGCACACCTCGCGTACGGCCAGTCGCTCGCAGCGCTCATCGGGCGCACGTTCCCGGGCGAGCCGCTCCAGTCGCTCGTCGACGAGTCCTCCGAGGCGTTCTCGGGCGATCAGGCCTCCATCGTGGCAGCAGCCGTCGATCTCGAGAACCAGATCGTGGCGACGCACACCGACATCGTCGGTCAGCTGAACGGGATCAACGGCGCCCGACTGCTGGCGTCGATCCTCATCGCAGAGGCCCGTCACGCGCTCGTGTTCGCCGACCTCGCCGGCCGCACCGAACTGGACGACCTACTGGTCAACGACGCCACGGCGCTCACGCCGATGGAAGGGTGACGCACGTGGACAACGATCGCCAGAACCTCGACCTCGTCGGTCGTCGCAGCTTCCTCCGCCTCGGCGGGGCAGGGCTCGCAGGCGCCGCGCTGCTGTCCGCATGCGGCGGCACCGACTCGCCGGGCATCGCCCGGGTCGGCACCGCACCCTCCACCACCGCACTGCCCGACGCAGTGGTCAACGACGGTGTGCTCCTCCGCACGGCCGCGTCGATCGAGCGTTCCGTCATCGGTCTCTACGACACGGTGCTCGACGCCGGGCTCATCCCGTCGTCGCTCACAGCGACCGCGTCGCGGTTCCGCGACGACCACATCGCCCACGCGGAGGCGCTCGACGGATTGACGACCGAACTGGGCAGTGAGCCGTGGCTCTGCGGCAACCCGCGCATCGAAGAGCTGCTGATCCCCGCCATCCTCACCGCGATCCTGGGTGACGAGGCCGCGGGCGTCGCTGCCAGCGACGATCCCACGCGAGACGTGTTGAACACCGCTCACGTGTTCGAGTCGATGGCGACCGAGACGTACCAGTCCTTCGTCCAGTTGCTGTCCACGCCCGATCTGCGCCGGGCCGCGGTCACGATCGGCGCCGACGAGGCTCGGCACTCGTCGTTGCTCGCGCTGACGATCACGGGTCGGCCCGACGGGTACCTGCAACTCGAGGCACCGGCCACGCCGCCGGCGATCCCGGTCGCACTGGCACTCCCGTCGCGTTTCGGCACGCTCGGGGGTCTCACCCTCGTGATCGGCGCCGAGGACGAGGTCGGTCTGCGCCGGAGCATCAACATCGACACCCCGAGCTACAACACCTTCGTCTACGACTTCCTCGAGCCCTCCTGCTGACCCTGCGAACCTCGTAGACTCGCCTCGACGGTGAGTCGGTCGGGTGACCGCGGCTCGGGGTCGGGCGACCGGCGACCGGGTCGAGGAAAGTCGGGGCTCCGCAGAGCAGAGTGCTGGCGAGAGCCAGGTCGCGGTGACGTGACGGACAGTGCAACAGAGAGCAGACCGCCGATGGACCGGGCAACCGGTCACAGGTGAGGGTGAAACGGTGCGGTAAGAGCGCACCAGCGTGTGGAGTGATCCCCACGGCTCGGTCAACCCCACTCGGAGCAAGATCAAGCAGGGAGGACGGGCTGCTCGCCTGTCCGGGCGGTGCCCGGACACCTCTCGGGTGGATCGCGTAGATGGATGGTCACCCGTACCTCACGGTACGACAGAACCCCGCTTACAGATCGACTCACCGTCACTCACCTGACGGCACGCCGTGTCAGGTCACGTCGACCGAGCGCTCTGCCGCCGCCGACAGGAACAGGTCGAGACCGAGACGCTTCGACAACAAACGCGCCGCGAGCTGCCCCTTCACGCTGTTGCCGGCACCATCGAGCCGGGGACCGAACGTGCCGAATGCGCCCTTCCCGGGGGCGACCGCCACGATCCCGCCCCCGATGCCGCTCTTGCCCGGGAGGCCCACCGAGTAGAGCCAATCGCCCGATGTCTCGTAGAGACCGGCGGTCGTCATGACCGCGAGCGCTGCCCGGCAGCTCATCGGGCTGATCACCTGCTCGCCGGTCATCGGGTTCACGCCGCCGTCGGCGAGCGTGGCGCCCATGACGGCCAGGTCGCGTGCCGTGACCGTGAGCGAGCACTGTCGCGTGTAGAGATCGAGTGCCTCCGCGCCGTCGGAGCCGAGCAGCCCATAGCTCTCGAGCAGATCGGTCATGGCCCGGTTGCGCAGATTGGTCGCCGACGCCGACGCATAGACCTCGTCGTGCAGCGACAGTTGCCGACCGGCGAACCGCGAGAGACCGCCCAGCACGAACGCCCACCGATCTTCGATCGACGATCCGGGTGCCCAACTGGTGGTGGCGATCGCGCCCGGGTTCACCATCGGGTTGGTGCGACCGTCGTGCTGACGCTCGATCGCCTCGAGCGAATTGAAGGCGCGCCCGGTGGCGTTCACGCCGATGCGGCGGTTCGCCTCCTCCACACCGATGCTGTCGCACACGAGCGCGAACACGAACGGCTTCGCAACGCTCATGATGGTGTGCTCGACGTCGACATCACCAGCAGCGAAGGCAACTGCGTCGACGCTCACGACGCACACACCGAACAGGTCGGGATCGACCTGCTGCAGGGCCGGGTACACGTCGGACACCTCGCCGCGCCGATCGCCGCCGAACCGCTCGTGGGCCTCGATCACCAGGGCC
>JBILUM010000046.1:0-9474 GCA_044370995.1 Ilumatobacteraceae bacterium
GCCGAACTCGTCGCTGCCCTCGGCGACCGGCGCATCGACGTGCTCGTGAACAACGCCGGTGTCGGGCTCTACGGCCCGTTCCTCGACAGCGATCCGGCGGCGTTGAGCGGGATGCTGCAGCTCAACCTGGTGTCGCTCGCCGAACTCACCCGAGCGCTGGTGCCGGCGATGGCCGCCCGCGGCAGCGGTCGCGTCCTGCAGGTGGCGTCGACCGCGGCGTTCATGCCCGGGCCGCTCATGGCCGGCTACTACGCCACCAAGGCCTTCGTGCTCTCGCTGAGCGAGGCCTTGGCCGACGAATGGAAGGGGAGCGGCGTCACCATCACGGCGCTGTGCCCGGGTCCGATCGCAACGGGCTTCCAGGCGGGCGCCGACATGGGCGACTCGAAGCTCGTCAAGGGCAAGCGGCTGATGACCGCCGAGGAGTGCGCGGCGTTCGGCGTGCGCGCGATGAACGGCGGTCGCGTCGTCGCGATCCACGGCCTCGGCAACCGTGTGCAGGCGCTGTCGCCGAGGTTCCTCCCGCGGCGGATGGTGCCGGGCATCGTGCGCCGCGCGCAAGCACCAGCCCACTGACCGGTGGAGCGGGCGCCGCGTCCGATCAGGAGGGCATCGCGGGCGGGGGCAGCGGTGAACTCGGCGGCGGCGGCAGGTCGCTCGCCGGCGGGTCGGGCTGCGACTTCGGTGCCAGCACGGCGGTGCCCTCGGCCTCGAGCGCCTGCAGCTGAGCGACCAGATCGGCGATCGCCGCGTCGTCGCCTGCCTCGCCTCGTTCGGTGTGCTGGCGGAAGGTGATCCGGCCGAGATCGTCGAGCAGGCTGTCGGCCTTGCGGGCGTCTTTCAGGTCGTCGACCTTCTCCTTCGCCTGCTGCGACAGCTGCGTCGCCTTCTCCTTGGCCTTGTCGAGGAAGCTCATGCCGCCATTCTGCACCTCGGCGTGCGGCGCCGCGCGTCAGGTGAACGGCGGGACCGCGCCGATCTCGGCGAACAGCGCGGTCACGCGGGCGTCGGCGGACGCACGTGCGTCGGGATCCATCCCCAGCGTGGTGGTGACCAGATCGGCGAACAAGGCCCATCCGAGGCCGACTGCAGTGGCGACCGCGATCCGCTCCACCACCTCGTCCTGACCGAGATCCGGTCGATCGCGCGTGAGCGCGTCTCGCCAGCCCTCGAGGACGGGATGGGAGGTGAAGAGGTCGCGGTCGGCGTCGAGCATGAGCCGGGCCAAGGCCTTCACGAGCTCGCCACCCCGTCGCGATGCGAGATCGAGCGGAGGGAACCCGTCGTCGCGTGTCTCTGCCGCGGCTCGCGCGTTGATGTCGTCGAAGGCCGCGCCGATGAGCGCGTCCTTGCTGCCGAAGTAGGTGTGCACCAAACCGTGGTTCACGCCGGCTCTGGCGGCGATGTCTCGCACCGACATCGACAGACCCTGTTCGATCGCGAGCTGTGTGGTCGCGTCGATCAGCGCGCGGCGCACCGCGTCCCGCCCGATGGGCCGGGAGATGTCGTCGGTCACGACGTCAGCGGTTCAACAGGACCGGGATGGTGCGCGGGCCGCGAACCTGGCCGTTGGCCCAGGTGGTCGAACGCGTCGGATCGAGCGAGTAGCGCGGGAACGCCCGCACCCACTCCTGGAGCCCGACGAGCAGTTCCAGCCGGGCGAGGTTGGAGCCGACACAGCGGTGGATGCCGAGGCCGAACGCGACATGGCGGTTCTTGGCACGGTCGAGCTGGAACACGTGCGGATCCTCGAACGCCTCGGGATCGTGATTGGCGGCCGGGAACGTGAGCAGCATCTGGTCGCCGGGGTGCACCGGGCAGCCGGCGATCGTCGTCTCGCCGATCACCTTGCGGGCCATGGTGACCGGCGCGTAGAAGCGCAGCACCTCCTCCGACGCCGTCTGCCACAGCATGTCGTCGTCTCCGACCGCGACCAGACGGGCGACCTCGTCGGGGTGCTGCGCGAAGTGCCAGAGGCCCGACCCGATCGCACTCCACGTCGTGTCGATGCCGGCGATGATCAGCAGCCGGATGTAGCCGAGCTTCAACTCCCAGTCGACCGGCTCGCCGTCGATCTCCGCGTTCGCGATGAACGTCAGCATGTCGTCGCGGGGCGAGGCGAGACGGTCGCGCAGGATCTCGTCGATGTACGCGGTCATCTCCATCATCACCTGGATGCGCACGGCGTTGTCGCGCGGGGCGAGCTGGAAGTTGCGGTAGATCCAGTCGCGGAACAGGTCGGCGTCACCCTCGGGAATGCCGGTCAGCTGGCAGATGCCGTGCACCGGGATGTGCTGGGTGTACTGGACCGCCGCATCGGCGGCGTCGAGTCCGTCGAGGTCGGCGATCAGGCCGCGGCAGTACTCGCGCAGCTCCTGCTCCATCAACGCGATCTTCTTCGGGCTGAACGACGGCAGGAGCAGGCGCCGATGGCCGTGGTGATCGGGCGGGTCGGACGTGATCGGTGGCGCCGGACGGCGCGGCGCATCGGGTCGGCCCACGTTCACCCAGATCGAGGAGAAGTGCTCGGTGTCGTTCGCGACGGCGGCAACACCTTCCATGGTCACCGGCATGAACGCCCGCCCATAGCGCTCGGTGGTGGCCACCGGGCACTGCTCGCGAACGCTGTTCCAGATGTCGATCGCGTTCGATCCCCACTGGTCGTCGAGCCAATCCCAGTCGTTCACCCAGTCGGTGACCGGTGGCATCTCGACATGGTCGGTCGCGTCATACCCCATGGTTGTTCCCCCCAGAACGTCTCTCCCGTTGGCACATTAGTCGGCCGACTACCGGAGCTCGACCTCCGGTGGCCGCCGGCTGCGACGGGCTACGGTCGACCCCATGAGCGAGACGAACGTGGTCCGGGTCGGCGTCGTGGGGGCCGGAGGCCGGATGGGGCGGACGGTGTGCGCCGCGGTGGCCGCCGATCCTGCGCTGGCGCTCGTCGCCGCCGTCGATCCGGGTGCGGTCGGCCACGAGGTGCAGGGGCTCGCCGTCGCGGGCGAACTCGATGTGCTGGCGGATGCGGGCGCACAGGTGGTGGTCGACTTCACCGTCGCCGACGCCTCGCGCACGACGCTGCCGTGGCTCGCCGCGCACGGCATCCACGCCGTGGTGGGCACCACCGGGTTCTCCGACGCCGATCTCGACACGTTCCGCTCGGCCTTCACCTCGAGCAACTGCCTGATCGCCTCGAACTTCGCCATCAGCGCGGTGTTGATGATGCGCTTCGCCGAGCTGGCCGCGCCCTGGTTCGACACGGCCGAGATCATCGAGCTGCACCACGACGCGAAGATCGATGCACCGTCGGGCACCGCGGTCACGACCGCGCAGCGCATGGCGTCCGCGTCCGCTGATTGGGCGCCCGATCCCACCACGCACGAGGTGTACCCCGGTGCTCGGGGTGGCGTCGGACCGGCGGGCATCCATGTGCACGCGGTGCGCATGCGGGGCATGGTGGCGCATCAGGAGGTGATCCTCGGGGCGCTCGGCCAGACCCTGACGATCCGCCAGGACAGCTACGACCGATCGAGCTACATGCCCGGCGTGGTGATGGCGTGCAAGCACATCGCCGACCACCGAGGGCTCACGATCGGACTCGACTCGTACCTCGGCGTGTGAACCGGAACGGGACTCAGCCGAGCGCGGCGATCGCTGCGTCGTAGTTCGGCTCGGCCGCGATCTCGGGCACGAGTTCGGTGTAGGTGACCGTGCCGCTCTCGTCGAGCACGACGACCGCACGGGCCAGCAGGCCCGACAGCACGCTGTCGGCGAGGGTGACGCCGAAGGACTGACCGAAATCGCTGCGGAAGCTCGACGCCGTCTGCACGTTGGTGAGGCCCTCGGAACCGCAGAAGCGACCCTGGGCGAACGGCAGGTCGGCCGAGACGCACAGGACCACGGTGTTGTCGAGGCTCGAGGCGCGCTCGTTGAACGTGCGGACGCTCGTCGCGCACGTCGGCGTGTCGACGCTCGGGAAGATGTTCAGCACGACCTTCTTGCCGGCGAGGTCACCGGCCGTGACGTTGCTGAGGTCGCCCTTGGTGAGGGTGAACGAGGGGGTGGAGCCGATCGACGGAAGGTCGCCGACGGTGTTGACGGGGTTGCCGCCCAATGCTGTCTGTGCCATGACCGGAGTCTGTCAGCTCCGGCGGATCGGTGCGTGACCCGGCATCGGGCCGATGCCGAGATCAGCTCTGAGCGGGAGGCTCGGGCTGGTCGGGCCGGTGCAGGTGATGCGGCTGGCGCGGCTCGATCACACCGTCGGGCGTCTCGATCTCGTCGATGATCTCCGGCAGGCTCTGACGCACCTTCCTGGCCGACTGCAGGAACGTGATCCCGAACAGGCCGATCACGATCCACCACTGGTAGTCGTTGATCGCGTCGAGGAACCAGCGGATCTCGTCCTCGAACTGCTTGCCGCCGAGCCAGAGCACGACGAGCTTCAGGACGATGCCGAGCGAGATGCACGACAGGAACGTGCGTGTGGCCATGCGCCGGTAGCCGGCCATCATGCACACGAGGTTGCTGGCGGGCATCAGGATGAGCATCAGCCAGCCGCCCCGGTCGATGGCCCGCTGGAACCAGCCGTAGATGGCGGGCAGTTCGCCGACCTGGCCCTCGGTCCACTCGATCGCCTTCGCGCCGTACCACTTGCCGAGGAAGTACAGGGCCACGCCGGCCAGCATCAGCCGGCCGAACCCCAGCAGCGCGAACGGGACGAGGTCGATGAACGGGACCGATCCGAGCAGGTTGCGGTTGCGGGCCGACATGGCCAGCACGATCGCCGGCCGTTCGTCGACCCACGCGGGCCCCACGTTGGAGCCGATCGTGCCGACCACGAACAAGCAGATGGACAACACCAGGATGAAGCGGCGTCGGCCCGGCGACACCTGCAGATCGGGTACCGGCACGACGGAGCCGGCCGGGTGCGGTGGGGTCGCCGACATCCCGGCAGGCTACCGGCCGTCGGGACCAGCACGTTTTCTTCCGACGTGCTGCGGGTCGCTACGTTCCCCCGTCCGGGGGGACGACGGGGACGATGCAGGCGACGACGAGAGCGATGCGGGCACTGGGTGCGCTGGGCGTGGTGGCGATGACCGTCACGCTCTCGGGGTGTGCGGACGACCCGTCCGACGTCCCCGTGGCGGCCGACGCCGAGACCGCAGATCCTGCGAGTGCCGACGCTGCCGACGCGGGTGCCACCGGGGTCGTGGTCGAGGTGCAGGCGCTCGACAACACCTTCCGAGCCGACGAGCTCACGATCGCCGTCGGCACCGAGGTGGTGTTCGCCAACGTGGGACGCAACGAGCACAACGTCATCCCGGAGCCCGGCGGCATCCAGGGCTGGGGCGTGGGCGAGGACCGGTTCGCGCCGGGCGACACCTACGCCCACGTGTTCACCGAACCCGGCGTGTACGAGTACGTGTGCACGATCCACGGCGTGAAGCGCAAGGGGATGGTCGGCACGATCACGGTGACGTCATCGTGAACGGATCCAGGACGACAAGACGACAGAGGGGGAGCCAATGAGGGCTCGGAAGCAGGAGGGGACCATGAGCACGCCGCGGCGACTCGCCACCACGTTGCTCGCGATCGGAGCGTTCTCGATGTTCGCGACGAGCTGCAGCTCCGACGACGATGGTGCCGCCGAGGCGCCACCGATCGAGACCGAGGCATCGACGGCCACCGTCGCGACGGAGGCCACGGCCGCCGACACGACCACGGCCGACTCCGGGTCGGCGACGACTGCACCCGAGACCACCTCAGTCGTGTCGGAAGCCGGCGCCGACGGCGTGATCGAGGTGCCCGGCGAGATCGACACGATCCAGGGGGCCGTCGACGCGGCGGCGCCCGGCGACCTGATCCTGATCGCCCCCGGCACCTACGCCGAGGCGGTCGACGTCACGACCGACGAGCTCACGATCCGCGGGCTCGACCGCAACGAGGTGATCCTCGACGGCCAGTTCGAGCTCGACAACGCCATCCGCGTCGTCGGTGCGAGCGGTGTCGCGGTCGAGAACCTCACCACGCAGAACTACACGAAGAACGGCGTGTTCTTCACCGGTGTCACCGGCTACCGCGCTTCGTACATCACGACCTACCGCACCGGCGACTACGGCATCTACGCCTTCGACTCGGTGCAGGGCCAGATCGAGCACTCGTACACCAGCGGCAGCCCCGACGCGGGCGTGTACATCGGCCAGTGCTACCCGTGCGACGCGGTCATCGACGACGTGACGAGCGAGTACAACGGCCTCGGCTACTCGGGCACCAACTCGGGCGGCAACCTGCTCATCGTCAACTCGATCTTCCGCAACAACCGTGCCGGAATCGTGCCCAACAGCGGCAGCTACGAGCTCTGCTACCCCGAGCGTGAGACCACGATCGTCGGCAACACCGTGTACGCGAACAACCAGCCGGACACGCCCGCCATCGACGTCGCGATCCTCGCGATGGGCAACGGCATCCTCTCCGCCGGCGGCATCCGCAACACGATCGAACGCAACCTGGTGTTCGACCACGACAAGACCGGCATCGGCCTGGTGCCGTTTCTCGAGGAGGACCCGAACGACGACCTGCCGACGCGCGACGAGTGGGAGATCGACTGCGCGACCCAGAAGGAGCAGCCGGTGACCGATCCGGGCGGCGGCCTGCTGTGGGACTCGCAGGAGAACCGTGTCGTGGGCAACGTCGTGTCCGACAGCCGTGCGGTCGACCTCGCCGTCGCCTCGGCGGGCGGCGACATCTCCACGTTCGGCAACTGCTGGAGCGGCAACACGTTCGCCACGTCGGCACCGACGGACGTCGAGAACCTCGCACCCTGCGACGGCGAGCCGCTCGTGACGGGATGGGACCAGGGCAACCTGAACGTCGCCGAGTGGCTGGTCGAGGCAGAGACCCGGCCCGCCGCCGTGCCCTACGACGTGGCTCCCACGCCGGCCCCGGGCCCGCAGGAGAACATGCCCGACGCGGCGACCGCGCCGGCGAAGCCCGCGACCGACGTGCCGTACAAGATCGACCTCGCCTCGATCGTCGTCCCGTCGAAGCCCGCCTGACGAACCGTCGACCGCATCCCGTGTCCGTCCCTCGCACCGCACGCCATGTCCGTCGGCTGACGGCGTGGCTCGCGGTGCCGGCGACGGCCGCGTTGCTCGTCGCCTGCAGCGGCGACGGTTCCGGTGAACGGGCAGCGGACGCCGGATCGGAGGCGGCGGCCGCAAGGCCGAACACCGCTCCCGACCGGGTGCTCAGCGGCCCCCAGGGCGCCGTCGCCCAGTTCGTCGTCGAATGCGACTTCAGCCACGCCGCGTTCGACGATCCGATCGTGCACCCGGGTGTGGAGGGCGCGAGCCACCTGCACGTGTTCTTCGGCAACGTCACCACCGACGCGCACACCACCGTCGACGACCTGGTGGCGGGCGACACGACCTGCGATCAGCACCTCGACCGGGCCTCGTACTGGGCGCCCGCGCTCATCCGTGACGGTGTGGTGCAGACACCGGTGAAGAGCGTCGCCTACTACCGGGCAGGGCCCGACGTCGTCCCGACGACCGTCGAGCCGTATCCGCTCGGCCTGCGCATGATCGCGGGGAACTCCCAGGCAACCGACGAGCAGCCGACGGCGGTCGTGGCGTGGGCGTGCGGTGCCGGCAGCCTGCGCGAGCCCATCCCGCCCGAGTGCCCCGACCAGCGCAACCTGAGGCTGCTGGTCACCTTCCAGGACTGTTGGAACGGCACCGATCTCGACAGCATCGACCACGTGAGCCACGTCACCTACAGCCGTGCGGGCGCCTGCCCCGACTCGCACCCGGTGGCGATTCCGCAGCTGCAGTTCAGCGTCGAGTACCCGGTGACGGGGTCGATCGACGGACTCGAGCTCTCGTCGGGTGGCCTCGGGACCGGCCACGCCGACTTCTACAACGCCTGGGACCCCGATCGCCTGGCTCGCGAGGTGCGCAACTGCCTCCACCGCGACGTCGTGTGCGGCGTCGCCAGCGGCCGCACCGACGGCTGAATCGACCCAACGCAGCCCGTGGCCCGGAGACCGCTGATTGGCACGAGGCGGTCGCGGCTCGGCACGATGTACGGGTGAACGACCGAACGAGCGCAGCGAAGGCCGGCGTCGTGATCGTGCGCTTCGGCGAACGCCCGCGTCAGATCCAGATCGCCGTCGGATTCACGATCCTGGTCGCCGCCGTGCTGCTGCCCGTCAGCCGGTACGCGGCGGCGGCACTGCTGATCGTGTTCCCGGTGTTCCTGTTGATCCGGTACCAACGGCGGGCGCTCGTGATCGTGCGGCCGAAGGGGCCGATCGTGGTGAAGGGCTGGTGGCACGACACGTCGATCGCCCCGGGCGACATCACCCGCGCACAGTGGCAGTTGCGCGGCAACACGGCATCGCTGCGGCTCGTGATGGGGGAGTCGTTCGTGAACTGCCTGTGCGTCGCAATCCCCACGGGTGGCAAGCGGCGGCCGCAGGATCGCAACTGGCCGGCCAACGTGGCTGCGTTGATCGATGCGCTCGAGGACGTGGGCGTGCATCCGTTCGCGCTCGACACGCTGCAGGTCGCCGAGCGCTGAAACTCCCCACCCGTGTCGGCCGACCGTCTGGCATGCTTCCCGCCGGATGACCCGCACCGAACGACTGCTGATCGAACCGCTCGCCCACGACCACGCCGACGGCCTCGTTGCCGCGCTCGCCGACGATCGCGTCGGTGCGTTCATCGGCGGCCCCGACGTCACCACCGTCGAAGCGCTCCACGACCGCATCGACCGCATCGCCCAGGGACCGGGGCCGGACTGGCCGACCGAGCACTGGCACAACTGGGTCGCTCGTCGTGCGCTCGACGGAGCGATCGTCGGTCGGCTCGAGGCGACCACCTACGGACCGACGCGCGAGGCAGGGGAGTGGGCCGAGGTCGCCTACGTGTTCGGCCCGGCGTTCTGGGGGCAGGGCTACGCCCACGAGGGCATGGCCTGGATGCTCGACCACCTGCGTGACGCGCTGGGCGTCGGCGAGTGCTGGGCGGCGATCCATCCCGACAACGCCCGATCGATCCGTCTGGTCGAGCGGTTGGGGTTCGAGCGACGCGACGTGCCCGGCCGGCCGATGGGTTCCTACGACGAGCCCGATCTCGTGTTCGTCCGGTTCGCCGCGACGGCCTGAACCCGTCTGCGCGGTGCCGCCGCCGCGTCAGAGCCGGCCGGAGGCGATGACGCGGGCGAGGAAGTCGCGGGTCTCTGGCCGTCCGGGGGCGCTGAACATCTGCTCCGGTGGACCCTGTTCGACGACGCGGCCCTGGTGCAGGAAACACACCCGGTCCGAGATCTCCCGGGCGAAGCCCATCTCGTGGGTGGCCAGCACCATCGTCATCCCGAGGCTGCGCATGTCGCGGATGACGTTGAGCACCTCGCCCACGAGCACCGGATCGAGCGCCGCGGTGACCTCGTCGAGCAGCATGATCTCGGGCT
>JBILUM010000559.1:0-2798 GCA_044370995.1 Ilumatobacteraceae bacterium
CACTCGCTGCTGCTGGCCGCCGCTCAGCTGGTCGGGGAAGGCGCCGGCTTTGTCGTCGAGGTCGAAGCGCCCGAGCAGCTCGTGCGCGTTCTGTTCGGCCTCTGCACGCGGTCGCTTCAGCACCTTGATGGGCGCGAGCGTGATGTTGCGCAACACCGACATGTGCGGGAACAGGTTGTAGCTCTGGAACACCATGCCCACCCGACGCCGCACGGGGTCGGGGTCGTGGCCGGGCTCGGCGATGTCGACGCCGTCGAGCCAGATGCTGCCGTCGTCGATCGGCTCGAGCAGGTTGACGCACCGCAGCAACGTGCTCTTGCCCGACCCGGACGCACCGATGAGGCAGACGACCTCGTGGGCGCCGACGTCGAGGGTGACGTCGTCGAGCACGACCTTGTCGCCGAACGACTTGTGCACGCCGTCGAGCCGCAGCTTGGCCGTCGGGCGGACAGTGCTCACGAGACCGCCGTCCCGCTGGTGCGTCGCCGTTCGCGCGCCATGAGGTGATCGGTGAGCCGGGTGAGCGGGATGCTCACGAGGAGGAACAGCACGGCCGCAGCGACGTAGGGCGTGAAGTTGAAGCTCTGCGACACCAGGATTCCCGCCCGCCGCAGCGCCTCGACGGGACCGATGATGCTCACAAGTGCGACGTCTTTCTGCAGGCTCACCATGTCGTTCATGAGCGGCGGCACGACGCGGCGGACGGCCTGGGGGAGCACCACGGTGCGCATCGTCTGCGACGAGCTGAGGCCGAGCGATCGTGACGCGGCGCGTTGGCTCTCGTGGATGCCTTCGATGCCGGCCCGGAAGACCTCGGCGACGTAGGCGGAATAGCACATGACGAGGGCGACGCCACCCCACACGACGGGCTTGGTGTACCAGGCCCGTTCGGAGAACAGCCCGGGCACGCCGAAGCCGATCAGGGTGATCCAGAGGATGACCGGTACGCCGCGCACGACGTCGGTGAACACGGTGGCGAAGAGACGCAGCGGGAACAGCGCAGGGGAACGCACGCCGCGCGCGACCGCGACGAGCATGCCGACCACGACGATGCACGGCGCGCAGATGAGGAAGATGCGGATGTTCAGCCAGAACGGCTTCCACAGCTTCGGCAGGGAGTCGGTGAAGGTGTCCCAGTCGAAGAACGACGCCCGCACCCGGTCCCAGCCGGGCATCATCGGGACGAAGAGGATGATCGCGGCGACGACGAGCACGGTCGACACCGAGGCCACCAGGGTGCTGCGGCGTCGCTGCCGCAGGTCGTACTCGGCGCGTCGGCTGAGGCCCGAGCGCGACGGAGCCGACGCTCGCGCGTCGGCTCCGTCGGACGTGATCGGTGGCGATCCGGTCATGAGGTGGTCATGCGGTGGATCGTCGAGTGGGCCGTGGGACCCGGCTCAGCTCGCGGTGATGATCGGGGCCTCGGTGTACTCCGACATCCACGTGGTGGTGATCTGGTCGAGCTGGCCACTCGCCTTCAGGTTGGCCAGCGCGATGTTCACGCAGTCGGTGAGCGGGCTGTCCTTCGCGAGGAGCAGGCCGAACTCGTCGGTGCCGCTGCCCTCGATCTGACCGAAGACCTTGGTGCCCTCGATCTCGACGGCGGTGATGTACAGCGCCGTCGGGAGGTCGCTGACGATGGCGTCGATCTGCTTCGACTCGAGCGCGACCTTGGCGGCGGCGTTGTCGTTGAAGATCTGGACCTCGGCGTCGGGCTGGATGGTCTCCTCGACGTAGGCGATGCTCGTGGTGCCGGCGGCGACGCCGATGTTGAGGCCCTTCAGATCGGCGATGGTCTTCGCCGTCGCGGCGGGCGAGTCGGCGAGGCCGAACACGGCCTGGGCGGCGGAGTAGTAGCCGTCGCTGAAGTCGACGACCTCGGCCCGCTCGGGGGTGATCGTGTACTGCTGCAGGTTGAAGTCGAAGTCCTTCGGGCCCGGGGCGATGGCGGCGTCGAACGGGGTGCGCACCCAGGTGACCACTGCGCCTTCGAAGCCGAGCTCCTTGGCGACGGCCATCGCGACGGCGGACTCGAAGCCCTGGCCGTCCTCGGGGGTGGCGTCGTTGATGACGTAGGGCGGGAAGGCGGGCTCGCCGGTGGCGATGGTGAGCACGCCGCCGGTGATGGTGTTGCCCTCGGCGCAGGCCTTGGGATCGGCGCTGGTGTCGAGCGCAGTCGTGCCGGGGGCCTCGGTGGCGGCGGGCGCCTCGGTGGCTTCCGAGCTCTCCTCGGTGTCGTCGCCGCAGGCTGCCAGCACGAGGGTGCCGGCGATGACCGCTGCGAGGGCGAACCGCTTGGTGGGGACTCGCGTCATGGGGATCTCCTCTTCAGGTGTTCACGCTGAGGTGGCGATGCTACCAGCGCAGTCCTATTCCCGACCCATCAGGTCATGATTGAGACGGTCGACCCTTGACGGTGAGACGGAAATCGTCTTAGTGTCTCACCTCGTGACCCCGACGGAGCTCCGCGTGCTCGACGCGACCAAGACGTGCTGCGAGCGCTGGGGCATCGCCAAGGTCACCATCGACGACATCGCCGCGGAGGCGGGTGTGTCGCGGGCGACGCTCTACCGGATGTTCCCCGGCGGCAAGGACGTGTTGTTCGACGCCCTGCGCGTGCACGAGCTCGAGGACTTCTTCACCCGCCTCAGCGCGCACATCCACGACACGACCGATCTCGAGGAACTGCTCGTGCGCACCGTCGTGTACGCGACGGTCGAGCTCCGCGCCGACGACCATCTCGCCTTGATGCTCGCCTCCGAGCCGGGCGACACGCTCGGCAACCTCACCGTGCAGGG
>JBILUM010000440.1:0-3388 GCA_044370995.1 Ilumatobacteraceae bacterium
CGCGAGCCCTGCGTCGGCCAGCGCCGCAGCGACCACCACGATCGCGAGGACGACGATCAGCGTGCGGGAGCCGCCGTCCTGCGCCCGCGGGATCGCCGTGTCGAGGATCGCACGGAACGCGAACGGCGGCACCAGCGCCAGCAGGGCGGCGGCCAGGATCGCGATCAGGAACCAGATGATGATGGTGCGGTACGGACGAGCGAAGCTCCAGGCCCGGCGCAGGGCCGCGCGCTGCAGACGCTTGCCCTTGACGGCGGAGGCATCGCCGGGCATCAGACTGTGGGGGCCCATTCGCATCGGGTCACGATACGGGCGCCGCGGTGCCGCACAGCAGCTGCCAGCAGCTGCAGATGCTGCCAGGCGGGGCCGCCCGTAGGCTCGTCGGCGATGTCGTCCCGCACCCGTCGTCGTCCCGAGCGCGAACACACCCTGCACCGCGCCGGTCTCACCACCGTCACGTTCGCCTGCGTCGCAGCGCTGCTCGGCGCCGCGTGCGGGGGCGACGACCCGGGTCTCGAGGTGACGGCCGTGGCGCGTCCCGACACGACGGCGACGTTCGGGTGGGCCGACTTCGGCGAGGACGGGGTGCAGACCGGCTCGCTCGAGGTGCCCGTCGACCCCGACGACCCGTCGCTCGGCACGTTCGACCTGTACGTCGCCCGTCATCTCGCCGATCCCGACCTGCGCGTCGGCAGCCTGCTCGTGAACCCGGGCGGACCCGGCGTGGCCGGCGCCGACTTCGCGATCTTCGCCGACCAGCTCTTCAGCCCCACGCTGCTCGCGCACTTCGACATCGTCGGGTGGGACCCGCGCGGCACCGGCCTCACCGAGCCGGCGATCGACTGCGTCGACGACTACGACCGCTTCTTCGCCGGGTTCGACATCACCCCCGACGACGAGACCGAGCGAGCCAGGGTGCTCGCGATCGCCGACGAGTTCCAGCAGGGATGCGTCGAACGCTCGGGCGACTTCTTCGAACACGTCGGCACCAACGACTCGGCCGCCGACATCGACCGCCTGCGCGCGGCGCTCGGCGAGGAGACGATCAGCTACTTCGGCTTCAGCTACGGCAGCGAGCTCGGCGCCGTGTGGGCGACCATGTACCCCGACACGGTGCGGGCCGCAGTGTTCGACGGAGCCGTCGACCCGACAGCGAGCCGGCAGGAAGCGGGACTCCAGCAGGCCGCCGGCTTCGAGGCGGCCCTCTCGGCGTTCCTCGCCTGGTGCGACGACCCTGGTGACGCGGGCGACGATTGCCCCTTCCGGGCCGTGTCCGACGGCGACTCCGCTGCCGGGTTCGACCGGCTGATGGCCGCGGTCGACGCATCGCCGCTGCCCACCGAGGACGGGCGGCCGCTCACCGACCTCGGCGTGATGAACAACGGGGTGGTCCAGGCGCTGTACACGTCGCGCCTGTGGCCCGACCTGGGCCAGGCGTTGGCCGATGCCGTCAACGGCGATGGTCGGGGCCTGCTCGCGCTGCACGACCGGTACTTCGGTCGCACCGACGACGGCACGTGGGACAACACCATCGAGGCCTTCCAGGTGATCCAGTGCATGGACGACACCGAACGCGAATCGCTCGACGTGGCGCAGGCCCGGCTCGACGAGGCACGGGCGATCGCCCCGCGCATCGTTCCCGCCACCGTCGCGGCCCCGTCGTGCGCCGCGTTCCCCGCCCCTGCCCAGGGTCGCATCGACATCACCGGTGCGGGGACGGCCGCGATCGTGGTGGTCGGCACCACGGGCGACTCGGCGACGCCGATCGACGGCACCCGGCGCATGGCCGACACCCTCGCGAGCGGCGTGCTGGTGGTGGTGGACGCCGAGCAGCACACCGGCTACGGCGCGAACGAGTGCGTCGTCGACGCGGTCGATCGCTATCTCGTGCAGCTCGCGGTGCCCGCCGACGGCCTCACCTGCGGCTAGACGAACCGGGCCGACGGTGGAGCATCCGGGCGGAAAAGCGACGACGCCTCCCCCGGAGGGGAGGCGTCGGCTTCCTGGCGGAAGGGGTGGGATTCGAACCCACGGAGGCCCAGAAGACCTCAACAGTTTTCGAGACTGTCCCGTTCGTCCACTCCGGCACCCTTCCGGGGCGGCAGGTTAGCGGGCGCGAACGGCGGTGCGACAGGCCGATTCCTCGACGGACCCGGACCTGGCGCAGACCTGGCGCAGACCTGGCGCGGACCTGGCGCGGACCTGGCGCGGCTGGGACGGCAACAGGTCAGACGGGCATCGAACCCCAGCGGAACCGGCAGGAACCCTCAGATTCGGGTCAAGGCACCCCCCTGTGTGGTCGATGAATGGTGTGATGAACGAGGTCTTTCCCCGCTGCGCCGTGCCGGGTTCGTCGTGCCGGCTGCTCCAACTCGAGGCGCCCGGCGCTCGACCCGTCTGGGCGGTGCTCGACGCAGCGGGCACGCGCCACTTCACGGGCGAGATCACGTTGCACTGCGTGCCCACCGTGCGCGCCTGGTTCAACGGCGGCGAGCTCTACTGCGCCGAACGCGACGGCGATCCCGGCCTGGCGGATCGCCTGCTCGCGATGGGCGTGCTCAGCGACGACGACCTGGCCACCGGCTCGGTGCAGCTCGGCGCGGTCACGAACCTCGGCCGACTCTTCGATCGGGTGCCCCGGCTCGACCGCGACCGTGTCGAGCTCGCACTGGAGATCCTGACGGGCGAGGTGGTGGGCGAGATCGCCGACCACGTGGTCGAGGAGATCACCATCGCCAGCTACCGCCACCACCCGAGCGGAGTGGTGAAGTGGCAGAAGCGTCCGACCGTCGTGATCACCCAGGTCGCCGGCGATCTCGACCCGGCGGCGACATCGGCGACATCGGCGACATCGGCGACATCGGCGGTGGCACCGCGGCACGAGCACATGCCGGTTGCCGAGCCGATCGATCTGCTCCCGACCGCCGACGACGAAGCGCTGGTCGCCGAGTACGAAGCCAGCCTGGCCGTCCCCGAGGTCGAGGATCCGGGCCACGCCGTCGAGGACCCCGTCGTGCCCGACGATCACCACGACGGCACCCACGACGGCACCCACGTCGACGACGTGCTGGAGTCGGACGAGCAGGACGCAGCCGTCGAGGAGCCGGCGACCGCGGCCACTCGTGAGCAGCCCGTGTTCGACGATCTCCTCCTCGAGCCCGAGCCGTCCGGCGCAGTCGAACTGGCCCAGCCCGAGATCGAGCCGGAGCAGGAACTCGGCGCCGAGCCCGACAGGCCGGTCGAGGCCGAGGACGCCCTGGCCGCGTTCGAACGCTCGCTCAGTGCCCGACTGGAGGCCACCTTCGCCCAGCACTTCGACCAGCACTTCGACCAGCACGTCGACCAGCACGTCGACCAGCACGTCGACCAGCACGTCGACCAGCACGTC
>JBILUM010000441.1:0-3377 GCA_044370995.1 Ilumatobacteraceae bacterium
CCAGTGGGTCGAGCGGGGCCAACTGGCGCTCGTCGGCATGGGTGTCGAGCCGGGCTTCTCCGACGTGGCGGCACGCTTCGCCTCCGACCACCTGTTCAGCCGCATCGACGAGATCGGCGTGCGCGACGGCAGCGACCTCGTGATCGACGGGTTCGCCTTCGCCCCGACGTTCTCGATCTGGACCACGATCGAGGAGTGCCTCAACCCACCGATCGTCTACGAGCGCGACCGCGGCTGGTTCACCACCGAACCGTTCAGCGAACCCGAGACGTTCGTGTTCCCGGAGGACATCGGCCCGCTCGGCTGCGTCAACGTCGAGCACGAAGAGGTCATCCTCATGCCGCGCTGGCTCGACGTCGGCCGGGTCACGTTCAAGTACGGCCTCGGCGACGAGTTCCTCGACGTGCTCGCCACGCTGCGCAAGCTCGGCCTCGACAGCACCAAACCGGTGAACGTCCGCGGCGTGGAGGTGTCGCCCCGCGACCTCGTGGCCGCCGTGCTGCCCAACCCCGCCGAACTCGGCGACCGGATGCGCGGGCGCACGTGCGCCGGCTCGCTGGTGCGCGGCCTCGGCAAGGACGGTTCGGCGCGCGAGTCGTACATCTACCAGGTGGTCGACAACGAGTGGACCATGCGCGAATACGGCCACCAGGCCGTCGTGTGGCAGACCGCCGTGCACCCCGTCGTCGCGGTCGAACTGCTTGCCCACGGCGTGTGGACCGGCAGCGGCGTGATGGGCCCCGAGGCCTTCGACGCCGTGCCGTTCCTCGACCTGCTCGCCGAGCACCGGGTGCCTCACGTCGTGGAGGATCGAAGGCGACTCGCCGTCGCCTGAGACCGCACGGGACTGACGGACGCCCCCGGTGCCGACGCTGCGCAAGCGTGACGTGGAGGCGCTGCTCGCCACGTACGACGCCGACCCCGTCGCCGCGCTCACGGCCGCGCTGCGGATCGTGCTCGACCGCCCCGACGCCGACTACCGAACGCTCGTGACCACCGGCCCGTTCGACGACGAACGACGCACCCGCCTGCTGGCCGGTGACGTGGCGACCCTCGACGCGCTGACGCGAGAACTCAACGAGACGAGGCGCCTCGGGCACCGCAGCTGAGGGTCGGAGTGCGTGACGATCCGGTGACGTGGCCGATCGGGGCCACGACCCGAGGAGGTCGGCTCGTAGGCTCATCAGCCGTGGACCGGCGGACGTTTCTCCGACGGGCGGGGCTCGGCAGCGCCGGGGTGGCCGCCGTGGCAGCCCCCGTGGGCACGTACGCACTCGGCCATCACGTCGGCTCGACCCAGCTCGACGGCAACTACTCGGCTTCGGTGAAGGCCGGGATGACCCGCGGCGGCGTCAACGTGTGGTGGAGCATCGACACAGACGGCGACAAGGTGCTGGCGCTCACCTTCGACGACGGCCCCACGAAACAGTTCACCGCCGAGGTGCTCGACATCCTCGGCCGCTACGAGGTGCCCGCCACGTTCTTCCTCATCGGCGAGATGGTCGTCCGTCTCCCCGATCTGGTGCAGCGGATGGTCGACGACGGCCACGAGGTCGCCAACCACACCTTCGACCACTTCAGCGCGGCGATCCAGTCCCCCGCCGACGTGCGCGCCACGATCGAACGCGGCGCCGATGCCATCGCCGAACTGGTGGGCGACCGCCCTCGCTGGTTCCGGCCGGTGAAGGGTCACGTCACCGGCACCGTGCTCACGGCAGCGGCCGACCTCGGCCACGACCTGGCGCTGTGGTCGGTGAGTCGCGACCCCGGCAACGGCACGGCGGTCGACGACGTGGCCGGCGTGCGCGCCAACTACATCGAATCGGTGCACGAGGGCGCGGTCGTCATCTTCCACGACGGCATCGGACGTTCTGCGTTCGAGGCGACCGGCCCCGACGACGACCTCGTGCTGGCCCGGCGCACCGAGATCGATGCGCTCCCCGGGGTGATCGAGGCCTACCTGGCCGAGGGCTACCGGATGGTGTCGATCAGCGAACTGATCGACGAACACGCGGCCGGCCGAGGCACGGCCGGCTGACGGTCAGGGGCGACGGCCGTCCGGCCCGAGCGAGCACGCAGGAGTGCCGCCGGGCAGACGGTGCCGGTTGCGGGCGATCCACCGATACACCCAGCCGGCGATCGGCGACAGCACCGGCGCCTGCAGCAGGTGCCCGATGATCGCCCACGCCCGGCCCGCCCCGAGCAGCACCTGCGCGACCGCGAGATGTCCGCTCGCTCGGGCGCCGTCGCACCCCACCCACTGCACCGCTTCGGCACACTCCTCGGCCGTGACGCCCAACGACTCGAGGTCGCTGAACTGATACGGGGCCACCTCGGGCGGGCGCCGCACGATCCGACGGAGGAAGCGGACGCTGGACGAACAGAACGCGCAGTCGCCGTCGTACAGCAGCACCGGGACCACGGGAGCTGCGGGGACCGGCACGTTCACGGCGTCACCGTACCGGCGGTAGCGACGGTCAGTCCGTGGCACCGATCACGGGTTGTGCCGGCCGGACGCGCTGGTCGAAGCCGACCTCGGTGGGCAGGAAGCCGTTGCGGTCGGGCCACAACAGTTGCACGACCTGGTAGTCGGCGCCCCGGTACCAGGCGGTCGCGACCTCGGTGAACGCACCCCACTCCTCGAGGTCGACCGGGGCGAAGAGGCAGCGCAGGTCGTTGTCGAACAGCCCGACGAGCTCGACCCCGATCGGAATCTCGGTGCCGCCGCGGAGCATGTCCGCGACGAGGCCGATCAGGCCGTTGCTCGCCACCGGCGTGAGCCCGAACAGCAGCACCTCGGGGAAGCCGAACGCCGCGGGGAAGCCGATCGTGTAGGCGTACCCGGGCACGGGCGGATCGGTGTCGGTGCGGGGCAGCACGGGCTCGAGCGCCCACCCGTTCGTCTCGATCATCCACTCGATCTTCTCCGCGTGCGGGATGTGGAAGTCGGGCAGATCGTGCGACATGGAGGCGACGATACGACGCGTCAGAGCAGCGCTTCGGCACCCAGGTCGAGCGCGTGCTGGGTGTGACGGGTCGCCATCGCGACGAACAGCGACTCGCTCCGATCGGTGGTCTCGACGATCTGCGACGCGACCACGCTCATCACGACACCGGCGTACGCGTCGCGGCAGTAGTGCCGCCACAGCCACGCCTCGTCGACGTCGATGCCGTAGCCGGCGAGCGCCTGGCCGTACTCGTCGACCAACGAGCGCTCCACCTCACGCCGTTGCTCGGGCAGCAGTCCCGCCCCCATGAAGTAGGCGACGTCGCCGGTGGACTGCGAGTGACCGGGCGACTGCCAGTCGACCGTCGCCACCGGGTAACCGCCGGCAGCCGAGGCGAACATCAGGTTGTCGAGGCGGTAGTCGCCGTGG
>JBILUM010000442.1:0-3376 GCA_044370995.1 Ilumatobacteraceae bacterium
TGATCATCGAAGACATCAGCGAGCGCGCCCGGCTCGACGCCGTTCGCACCGACTTCGTCGCCAACATCAGCCACGAACTGAAGACCCCCGTCGGGGCGCTCGCGGTCCTCGCGGAAGCGGTGTCCGAGGAGGACGACCTCGACGTCATCCACCGCCTCGCCAACAAGATGGTCGACGAAGCACATCGCGCCGCGACGTCGATCGACGACCTGCTCGAGCTGAGCCGCATCGAGCTCGGCGGCCGTGCCGTGCGAGAGCCGGTGGTGGTGCACGACGTGCTCCGCAGCGCAGTCATCCGTTCCCTCGCTGCCGCCGAGCAGCGCGACATCCGGATCGACCTCGACGAACCAGATCCTGCCCTCACCGTGCTCGGCGACCGCCGACAGCTGGTGTCGGCCGTCAGCAACCTGATCGACAACGCGGTCAAGTACAGCGGGCGCGGCGCCGAGGTGTTCGTCACCGCAGTGATCGACGGTCGGCACGTCGGTCTGAGGGTCGAAGACCGCGGCGTCGGCATCCCGGCCAAGGACCTCGACCGGATCTTCGAGCGCTTCTACCGCGTCGATCGCGCTCGCAGCCGCGACACGGGTGGCACGGGGCTCGGTCTCGCGATCGTTCGTCATGTCGCCACCAATCACGAAGGAGACGTTCAGGTGACATCCATCGAAGGCGAAGGCAGCACCTTCACACTCAGGATCCCGGTGGCGTCATGAGCGCCCCGATGGTCCTCCTCGTCGAGGACGAGGAGAGTTTCGTCGACGCCCTGCTGGTCGGTCTGAAGCGCGAAGGCTTCCGGGTCGAGGTGGCCCGCGATGGCTACGAGGCGATCGAGCGGTTCGACATCGTCCGGCCCGACATCGTGCTGCTCGACGTGATGCTGCCTCGCATCAGCGGGATCGACGTGTGTCGACAGCTGCGCAAGAAGACGCAGGTGCCGATCATCATGGTCACCGCCAAGGGCAGCGAGATCGACACCGTCGTCGGACTCGAGGTCGGCGCCGACGACTACGTCACCAAGCCGTACCGGATCCGCGAACTCGTCGCACGCATGCGTGCGGTGCTGCGCCGCAACGCCGCCACGGCGACGCCGGTCGCCGACATCAGCATCGGATCGATCGTCGTCGGCGACGTGTCCCTCGACCCCGACGAGCACCGGGTGATCGTCGACGGCGAACCGATGAGCCTGCCGCTCAAGGAGTTCGAGCTGCTCCACCTGCTGCTCGCCAACGCCGGACGGGTGTTGCCCCGCGAGGTGTTGATCGACCGGGTCTGGGGCACCGACTACGTCGGGGACACCAAGACCCTCGACGTCCACGTGAAGCGACTCCGCAGCAAGATCGAGGCCGATCCGGCGAACCCCGCCCGGATCGTCACCATCCGCGGACTCGGCTACAAGTACGAACGATCGAAGTAGCCGTCGGACCGGAGGTTCGGCTCCGACCGCACCGCGGGCGCGCCGAACCGCGTCCTACGATGCCGAGGTGAGCACCCGTCCGCCGGCCCGCCGACCCGCGCCGCGAGGCATCGCGGCCGGCGGATCGCGGTTCGGTCGGCTCGCCCGCACCCACGCGGCGATGGCCGCGGGCGACGCAGCGATGGCGGTGGCCCTTGCCGACTCGGTGCTGTTCAGCCTCGACGCCGACGCCGCTCGGAGCCGGGTGCTGCTCTTCCTCGGCATCAGCTTCGTGCCGTTCCTGTTCGTCGCGCCGCTCATCGGCCCGGCGATCGATCGCATGGCCGGCGGTCGGCGTCTGGTGATCCAGGTGATCACGGTCGTCCGCGTGGTGCTGTCGATCCTGATGGCCTTCAACGCGGACAGCCTCCTGCTGTTCCCGCTCGCGTTCGTGGCGATGGTGGCGCAGAAGACCTACGCGATCTCCAAGAGCGCGCTCGTGCCGACCGTGGTGCGGAGCGAGGAGGAGCTCGTCGAGGCCAACTCGAAGCTCGGCCTCATCTCCGGCCTCGTCGGCGCGGTGGCGATCGTCCCGGCGGGTGTGCTCCAGAAGACGATCGGTGCCGAGGCGACGCTGCTCTACGCCGCAGCGATCTTCGGATTCGCGTTCGTCGCCGCGACCCGGCTGCCACGCGAGGTGATCGCCGCTCGATCGGCGGGCGACGACGAGGAGATCGAGCTGCACTCCGATCGGGTGGTGCTCGCCTCCGCGGCGATGCTGCTCCTGCGGGCCAGCGCCGGGTTCACGTTCTTCCACCTGTTCTTCTGGTTCCGTGCACAGGAGGCCGGCCTCGTCTGGTTCGGTCTCTCGCTCGGCTTCGCAAGCCTGCTGACGATGACCGGCAACGCAGTCGCCCCGCTCGTGCGCTCGAAGTTGCGCGAAGAGACGATGCTCGTCGCAGCGTTGACCGTGGTCGCGGTCGCCGGGTTCGGCACGTCGCTGCTCGGTGGGGTGGTCGCCGGCATGCTGCTGGCCGGCTCGGTGAGCTTCGCCGCGGCGATCGGCCGACTCGCGTTCGAGGCGGTCGTGCAGCGCGACGCGCCCGATGCCAACCGCGGTCGGGCGTTCGCCCAGTTCGAGACCAGGTTCCAGCTGGGCTGGGTGGGCGCCGGGCTCGTGCCGGTGGTGCTCCAGATGCCCGGCCGGCTGGGCTTCGTCATGGTGGGGATCGCCGCCGGGTCGGTGGCCGTCTACTACGTGATCGGCACCCGAGCGGTCGACAGTGGTCGGACCGCGCCGCACCCGTTCGCCCGTCGCCCCGCCCGTCGTGCCGGCACGCGTGGCGCAGGAGCCCGTCGACCCGCTACCCCACGGTCGGGTGCAGCAGGTCGAGCGCCAGCCGTCGCGGGGCGCCCGGGCGTTCCGCCGCCGCCACCAGCGCCGCCCCGTGGCCGTCGTGCACCGAGCAGCTCGCGGCGTCCTGACCGGGCAGACCGAGCCGCAGATCGATCGCCGCGAGATCGTGCACCAGATCGAAGTGGTTCCGATCGTCCACCTCCACCGCCGGGACCCCCCAGGCCGCGGCCAGACGGGCGCTCTGCGCCTTGAACGCGACCGTCTCGTTCCTGCCGTGCACGATCGCGATCTGACACGTCGGCCGCGGTGACAACGGAACCGACCAGGCGTCGGCCCGTGCCGCGTCGAGACCCAGCGCGTCGTTGACCGTGGTGCTGCGCAGTGGCTCGAGCTGGAACATGCCGCTGAGCAGGATCAGCCGGTCGATCTCGACCGACGTCCGCTGCGCGACATGTGCCGCCAGATGCGCGCCGGCCGAGCTGCCGGACAGGGTGATCGTCGACGGACGCAGATCGTCGGCCACGCGCTCGAGGGCCCGCACGCACTGGTCGATCATCGTCCCGATCGTGGCCCGAGGCGCGAGCGTGTAGTCGACGGCCGCGAATGCGTGGCCGGCGGCGACGAGC
>JBILUM010000019.1:0-12219 GCA_044370995.1 Ilumatobacteraceae bacterium
CGCAACTTCCCGAAGCGCAACGACGGCTCGGCAAACACGCTCAGCTTCGTCACCTCGCCCGACACGGTGGTGGCGCTCGCGCTCGCCGGTCGCCTCGACTTCGACCCCACCACCGACACGATCACGGCACCCGACGGCACCGAGGTGCTGCTCGACCCGCCTGTGGGCGAGGTGCTCCCCGACGCCGGCTACGACCCGGGCCAGAACACCTTCACCGCGCCGCCGGCCGACAGCTCGTCGGTGGTCGTCGAGGTGTCGCCCACCAGCGACCGCCTCCAGTTGCTGCAGCCGTTCCCGGCATGGGACGGCAACGACTACCTGGGCCTACCGGTGCTGATGAAGGCCAAGGGCAAGTGCACCACCGACCACATCTCGGCGGCGGGCAAGTGGCTCACCTACCGCGGCCACCTCGAGAACATCTCGGGCAACCTGTTCCTCGGCGCGATCAACGCGTACGGCGACCAGTACGAGGCGGGCCACGGCAAGGACGTCCGCGACGGCAGCATCGACACGTTCCCCAACCTCGCCAAGAAGTACAGCGAGGCCGGCATCCGTTGGGTGGCGATCGGCGACCGCAACTACGGCGAGGGTTCGTCGCGTGAGCACGCGGCGATGGAGCCCCGGTTCCGCAACGGCGTGGTGATCATCACCCGCAGCTTCGCCCGCATCCACGAGACGAACCTGAAGAAGCAGGGCATGGTGCCGCTCACCTTCGCCGACCCGGCCACCTACGACCTCGTGGGCGAGGACGACCGCATCAACGTGCTCGACCTCCCACCCAAGCCCGGCCAGAACGTCACGTGCCAGATCGTGAAGCCCGACGGCACCGTGATCGACTTCGAGGGCGTGCACACCTTCAGCGACGAGCAGGTCGAGTGGTTCCTCGCCGGCTCGGCCCTCAACGTCGTGCGCCGCAAGGTGGCCGAAGGCACCAGCTGAACCTCATGTCGCCGAACGGCGCGCTGCTCCGAGGAGCAGCCGCCGTTCAGCCGTCGCGAGGACGCGGCGAGCGGCATCCACCGAATCCGGTGTCACCGAGACCGAGTCGATCCCGAATCGCACGAGGTGCTCGGCGAACGCCGGTCGGTTCGACGGCGCCTGACCGCACAACGATGCCGTCAGACCGCAGTCGTGAGCTCGACGGATGATCTGCTCGATCGCGTCGAGCACCGCGGCGTCGGACTCGTCGAACAGCTCGCGGCAGATCTCGCTGTCACGGTCGACACCGAGCATCAACTGGGTGAGGTCGTTGGAGCCGATCGACACACCGTCGATGCCCATCCGTGCGTAGTCGGGGATGCGGTACACCACCGACGGCACCTCCGCCATCACCCACCGCTTGAGCCCTCGCTGGTGTCCGAGCGGGCTGGCATCCACGATCTCGAGGCAGCGCTCCAGCTCCCACGCGGTGCGCACGAACGGGATCATCAGCACCACGTTCGGGCATTCCTCGCGAACTCGCGCCAGCATCTGCAGTTCGAGATCGAACAGGTCGGGCTCGCGCACGTAGCGGTAGCAGCCGCGGTAACCGATCATCGGGTTGTTCTCGGTGGGTTCGAAGCGGCTACCACCTTCGAGGCCGGCGAACTCGTTCGAACGGAAGTCGATCGTGCGGTACACCACGGGCCGTGGGGCGAACGGCCGGGCGATCTGCAGCACCGAGTCGGCCATGCGCGACACGAATGCCTCACCACCACCGTCGGCCACGACGGCTCGCGGGTGACGCCCCTCCAGCGCCTCGGTCAACAAGAACTCGGCACGCAACAGCCCCACGCCATCCACGGGCCCGGCGGCGATCGCTTCCACGTTCGCGATCGTGGCGAGGTTCACGTAGAGGCTCGTCGCGAGCGGCTCCCAGGCCTGCACCGTCGGGCCGCCCTCGCGCCCGGTCGACGGCGCCGCTGTCTCCACGACACCTCGTCGCACCACACCCCTGGTGCCATCGACGGTGATCACGTCGCCTGTGTGGATGGCCGTCGTCGCGGTCCGAGCCGCCACCACGCACGGGATGCCGAGCTCTCTGCTGACGATCGCCGCATGACACGTGATGCCACCACCATCGGTCACCACGGCGGCCGCCCGCCGGAGCGTGGGCAGCCAGTCGGGGTTCGTCATCGGGGCCACGAGCACCTCGCCGTCGACCAGCGCTGCGCCTTCCGACGGATCGCGGAGCAGTCGAGCCGCACCGTGGGCGATGCCCGGCGACGCGCCGAGTCCGCGCACCAGCTCCTCACCCGTGCGCTCGCCGAGGGTGGTGATCGGACGCGACTGCACCACGTAGCGCACGCCTGGATCGTCGATCACCCACTCCATGTCCTGCGGCTTGCCGTAGTGGGCTTCGGCCAACATGCCCAGCCGGGCCAGCTCCAGCACCTCGTCGTCGGTGAGCACGCGTCGGCTGCCCTCGGCCGGATCGAGCTCGACGCGCAGGTCACTGCCGTCGGGGCCGCACACGATGGCATGGGTCTGCAGACCGATACGTGCCTCCACCACGGCGAGCGGCTCGCGCCGCACCACATAGGTGTCGGGCTCCACCTGACCACCCACCACCACCTCGCCCTGACCGAACGCCGCTTCGACCACGAGACGGCTGCGATCACCGGTCGACGGGTCGACGGTGAACATCACGCCCGAGCGAGCAGCCGGCGCCATCTGCTGCACGACGACCGCGATCGCCGGTTCGGTGTCCACCCGCTGCATCGCCCGGTAGGTGAACGCCCGGTCCTGGAAGCCCGACCGCCAGCAGTCCACCACCCGCGCGCACACCGCGTCACCGCCGCGGACGTTCGTGAACGTCTCGTGCATCCCGGCGAACGACGTGTCGCCCGCGTCCTCGGCCGTGGCCGACGAGCGCACGGCAACCGGCAGTTCATCGACGCCTGCGCGACGGCAGAGCTCGTCGTAGGCGGCGACCACCGCCGCTCGAACCTCGGGAGACATGCCACCCGAGTCCACCAGATCCCGACGGTGAGCAGCGTCGGCCGCAGCCACCGCTGTCGCATCCGTCCCCGAGCCGAGCTCGGGCGCGCCCGACAGTTCCGAGCGCACTCCGGCGGCATCCATCGACGAGAGATACGCCTGGGCGGTGACGACGAACCCCGGCGGCACCGGCAGCCCGGCCTGCACGAGCTCGCCGAGGTTGGCGCCCTTCCCACCGACGGTCGGCGCATCGGCCAGACCGATGTCGGCGAACCACGAGATGATGTCCATGGTCATGCCTCCTGCTCGCGTTGTCCATACCGGCGGCCGAGATACGCCTCGAGCTCGCGGATCGTGCGCAGCTCGGGGAAGTCGCGCTCGGGGATGTCGATCCCGGTGCTCCGGCCGATCGCTGCCGCGAGATTCAGGGTGTCCATCGAGTCGAGCCCGAGGACATCGTGGAAGTCCGCGTCGAGGTCGTGGGGCTCGACGTCGGGGGCCACCTCCTCCAGGGCTGCGGCAACGTGGCGATGCGGGTCGAAGGGTTGGCGTGGATCGAGCGTGGTCATGTGCAGACCTCCTGGAGGTGACGGTCGAGGGCAACGAGGAACGCCGAACCGTTCCGCCCGTCGACCGCGCGGTGATCGGCGGCGAGGGTGGCGCGCACGACGGGCCTCACCACGACGGTGCCATGGTCGATCCAGGGGGCATCGCGGACAGCGCCGAGGCCGAGGATCGCCACCTGCGGCGGATGGATGATCGGGACGACGGTGTCGACCTCACCCTCGCCGAGTTGGGTGAGGGTGAACGTCGCACCGCCCATCTCCGAGGCGCGGAGGCGACCGGCACGGGCCCTGGTCACGAGGTCGCGGAACTCCGCCATCACGGTGTCGAGATCCTTCTGATCGGCGTGGCGCACCACCGGAACGAGGAGCCCTCCTCGCCGCAGAGCGATCACCACGCCGACGTGCACGTCGGCAGCGGGCTCGAATGCGCCGTCGCGCCACCAGCCGTTCGTCCCCGGCACCTGGGCAGCAGCACGTGCGGCGGCGAGCACGAACATCGCCGCAGGCAGCACGCGGTCGGCGGCCGTTCGCGTCTCGTTGAGGCCGGCCAATGCCGCGAGCGGACGCGACAGCTCGATCGTGCTCGCGACCTGGAAGTGCGGGATCTCCTGCCATGCCCGCAGCATCTGCCGGGCGATCGCGGTCCGCATCGAGTCACCACCGGCCGCTGCGTCGCCTCCGGAGCGTGTCGCGGTGGCAGGAGCTGCAGCGGCGGTCCAACGCAGCACGTCGACGCCGGTGACGACTCGGCCCTCCCCGGAGAGGGCATCGACGTCGATCCCCCGTGTGGCGGCGAGGCGTCGGGCACGCGGGCTCACACGTGGTCGCCGATCCGGCGTCACCGCTTCGGCGACCCGGCCGCCTTCGCTGTCGCGCGGTGGGACCGCAGCTCGTTCGATGTCGTCACGCGTGATGCGTCCACCGGGACCGGAGCCATCGAGGTGGGCCACGTCGATGTGGAGCTTGTCCGCGAGGTGCCGCAGCACCGGCGACTGGACTGCGACTGCCGGATGGATCTGCACCACCGCAGGCGCAGGCTCCTGGCTCGGGGCGGCCGGACCTGCAGGAGCGGCCGGAGCAGCAGGGGCCACCGAAGTCGCCGGAGCACGACGCCGGCCGCCACGCGATGCCGTGCCCGCAGTGTCGATCGTGGCCAGCACCGTCCCCACGGGCACGCGCACGCCGGGCGGTACGACGAGTTCGTGCACCGTGCCGTCCACGAACACCTCCACGTCGAGGTCGCTCTTGTCGGTCTCCACCACGGCCACCACATCACCGCGGCGCACGGTGCTCCCGGGCTGCACGCGCCACTCGACGATCGTGCCCTCGTCCATGTCCGCGCCGAGGGAGGGCATCGCGAACGGGACGAGTTGCTCGGATCGATCACGCTCAGGCATGGGTCGCCAGCACCTCCCCGGCCGCGGCGACGATCGCCGCCACGCTCGGCAACGCCGCGTCCTCGAGATGCTTCGCGTACGGCATGGGCACCTCGGCGCTGCACACTCGCGCCACGGGCGCGTCGAGTTCGAAGAAGGCCGCCTCGGTGATGCGAGCGATGATCTCGGCAGCGATGCTGCCCGTGCGCCATCCCTCGTCCACCACCACGGCGCGGTGCGTGCGGCACACGCTGTCGATCAGGGCGCCGTCGTCGAGGGGGCGCAGGCAGCGGAGGTCGATGACCTCGGCCTCGATGCCGTCGGCCGCCAGTTGTTCGGCTGCCGACAACGTCTTGGCCAGCGAGCCCCCGGAGGTGATGAGGGAGATGTCGCTCCCCGCGCGGCGCACCACGGCGCGCTCGATCGGCGGGATCGGCTCGCCCGACAACTCGCCTTCGGCGTTGTAGAGCAGGGCGTGCTCGAAGATCAGGACAGGGTCGGGATCATCGAGCGCCGGTTGGAGCATGCCGCGGAAGTCGTCGACCGTCGCCGGCACCAGCACCTTGATCCCGGGGATGTGCCCGTACCAGCCCTCGAGGCTGTGCGAGTGCTGAGCAGCCAGCTGACGTCCCCCGCCCGTGGTCATGCGGATCACGAGCGGAACGCCGATCTGACCACCGGACATGTGACGCAATGTGGCTGCGTTGTTCAGGATCTGATCCAGCGCCAGGAGGCTGAAGTTCACGGTCATGATCTCCACGATCGGACGCAGGCCGGCGATCGCTGCGCCGATACCGGCACCCACGAAGGCCGACTCCGACAGCGGGGTGTCACGAATTCGTTCGGGACCGAACTCGTCGAGCAGACCCGCCATAGGCGCCGATGTCCTCGCCCATCATGAACACCCGGTCGTCGGCGATCAGCGCCTCACGGATCGCCTGCCGCATCGCCTCCCGGCACGTCATCGTGGTCGGCGTGGTCATCGCTCACCCTCCTTCGACTCGTCGCCCGACCAGGCGTACACGTGCCGGGTCAGGTGCTCGACCGGCTCGTCGGTGCCGGCTTCGGCGAACGCGACGGCAGCATCCACCTGCTCCAGCACCGTCGCCTCCAGGGCGTCCATCGCCTCGTCGTCCACGAACCCGGCGTCGCGGAGCCGAACGGTGAACATCTCGATCGGGTCGCGCTCGCGCCACTCGGCCACCTCGTCCTTCGAGCGGTACAACTCCGGGTCGTACATCGAGTGTGCCCGGAACCGATAGGTGCGCAGCTCGAGGAAGACCGGCCCGCCGCCCGAGCGGGCCACCGTCGTCGCTCGCCGCATCGCCTCGCGCACGGCGAGCACATCCATGCCGTCGACCGACCACGACGGCATGCCGTACGAAGCGGCCTTCACGGTCAGGTCGACATCGTTCTCCGAGCGCGACAGCGCGGTGCCCATCGCGTAGAGGTTGTTCTCGCAGCAGAACACGAGCGGCACCTTCCACAGCGCGGCCAGGTTCATCGTCTCGTGGAACTCTCCCTCGGCCATCGCTCCCTCGCCGAAGAAGCACGCCGTCACTCGCGGTTCGCCACGGAGGCGATCGGCGAGTGCGAGCCCGAGCGACACCGGCAGGCCACCGGCCACGATGCCGTGCCCGCCGAAGAAGCGGTGCGCCACGTCGAACAGGTGCATCGACCCGCCGCGCCCGCCGCTGCAGCCCTCGGCCTTGCCGTACATCTCCGCCATCACCGATGCCGGCGGGACCCCACGGACGATGGCATGCCCGTGCTCGCGGTACGTCGCCAGCGCGTTGTCATCGGGCTCGAGCGCGGCGCTCGCTCCCACGGCCACCGCCTCCTCACCGATGTAGAGGTGCATGAAGCCGCGGATCTTGGACGCGCCGTACAGCTCCGCGCAGCGCTCTTCGAAGCGCCGGATGAGCAGCATCCGCTCCAGCAGTTCCACGTCGGCCGCTGTCACCGGGATCGCTGGGACCATCGTCATCGTCGGGCTCCTGTCTCGCCGTTCCCCGGGTCGCCTGTTCCCGTGCCTGTCGTGCCTGTCGTTCCCGTGCCTGTCGTTCCGCTCTCCAACGTGGACAGGTCACCCTCGGGCAGGCCCAACTCGCGGGCACGCAACACGCGACGCATGATCTTGCCGCTCCGGGTCTTGGGCAGATCAGCCGCGATGAGGATCTGCCGTGGCGCCACTGCGGCACCGAGACGTCGTCGGGCATGAGCCAGCACCGAACGGGTCACGTCGGCCACGTCCCGTCCCTCGGCGAGCGAGTCCGGGCGAAGGACGACCACGGCGTGCACGAGTGCTCCGGCGACCGGGTCGGGCACGGCGTACACGCCTGCTTCGGCGACTGATTCGTGCTCCACCAGCACACGTTCCACCTCGAAGGGGCCGATCAGGTGGCCGGAGGTCTTGATCACGTCGTCGGCCCGGGAGATGAACCAGAAGTAGCCGTCGTCGTCACGTCGCACCAGATCGCCGCTGAGGTACCACGTGGCGCCTGCCCCACGGCCGAAGCACGACGCATACCGCTCCGGGTTCCCGAGATAGGTGCGGAACATCGATGGCCAGGGGCTGCGCAAGGCCAACATCCCCTGCATCGGCCCTTCCAGGATCTGCAGCTCACCGACGTCCGTGAGCAGCGGCTCGCCCTCATCGCTGCACGCGACCAGTGCCGCTTCGATCCCGGGGAGGGGTTTGCCCATCGAACCCGGCCGGATCGGCAACGACAGGTAGTTGGCCACCATGATCCCGCCGGTCTCGGTCTGCCACCAGTTGTCGTGGAACGGCACACCCAGGACGTCGTGCCCCCACCGCACCGCGTCGGGGGCGAGCGGTTCGCCCACGCTGGCGGCGAGCCGCAGGTGTGGTCGGGGCCGGTCGATCCCCTCGACCTCGGTGCCGGCCCGCATGAGCATGCGCACCGCCGTCGGCGCGGTGTACCACACGTTCACGCCCTCGTCGGCCAGGATGCCGTACCAACGGGCCGGGTCCATCTCGGCCTCGTCGACCACCAGCGTCACGCCGCAGACGAGCGGAGCGATGATGCCGTACGACGTGCCGGTCACCCAGCCCGGATCGGCGGTGCACCAGAACACGTCGTCGTTGTCGCTGTGGAGGTCGAGCACGAGGCGCGCGGTCGCGTGGTGCGCCACCACGGCGCCGTGCACGTGGAGCGCCCCCTTCGGCGTGCCGGTGGTACCACTCGTGAAATGGAGCAGGGCGGGGTCGTCGGGACTCGTGGGTGCGATCTCGAACGCGTCGCTCGCAGCGGCGAGGAGTGGTTCGAGTGCCAGCGCACCCTCAGGGCAATCGTCGTCGCCACCGGTGACGAACACGTGTCGCAGGGCCGGAAGATCAACACGTCGATCGGCCACCTTGCGCCGGTACAACTCGGGGGTGGTGAACAGCGTCGTGGCAGCCGACAGCTGGAGTCGTGTGGCGATGGGCTCAGGACCGAACGCCGAGAAGACCGGGCAGACGACGCACCGTTGCTTCAACGCACCCATCACTGCGACGTACAGATCGAGCTCACGCCCGCACAGCACCATCACCACCTCTCCAGGCGCCACTCCGTGCGCGGCGAGGACGTTGGCGAAACGATTCGATCGCTGAGCGAGTTCGGTGTACGTGACCTCTCGACGGGTGCCGCCCCTGCCCAGCAGTCTGAGCGCGACATGGCCGCCACGGTGAGGGCCGACGTGGCGGTCGACTGCCTCGTGGGCGATGTTCAATCCACGGCCGTCGGGCAACCCGTCGAGGTCGAGTCGGGCGTGGTCCCACGTGAACGTGCGGCGAGCCTCTTCGTAGTCCGCGAGGTTCGGAGCCACGTGATCGATCTGGTCCGGACCTCGCTTGTCGGCGATCTCGAGGTTCACGATCATGGTTGCCTCCCGACGAAACGCAGCAGTGCCGATGGCCGCGGATGCTGTCCACTCGATCGTGACCCTGAGCAGGCACGGGTCCAAGTGCCGAAGGTCCTCGCCGGTCAACCCATCGTGCCCACCTAGAGTCGAGGCGTGACCGATCTCCGCTTCGCACTCCGCTCGAACGGCGCCGTGCGCGCCTTCACCGACGAGCCGGTAGCCGACGCCGTACTCCACGACGTGCTCGACACGGCCCGGTTCGCACCGAGTGGCGGCAACCGCCAGCCGTGGCGTGTGGCGATCGTCCGTGATCTCGACACCCGACGCGAGATGGGTGGGCTGATGCGCACGGTGTGGGAGGAGTACGTCGGCGCGAACGCCACCGGCGTCACGGCCTTCGCGTTCGGCCGCTCGATCGACGCACCGCCGATCGCGGCGCCGAACGCACTGCTCGACGAGATCGAGACGGTGCCGGTCGTGCTCGCCGTCGCCGCCGACCTGCGCCACATCGCGATGATGGACGGCAACCTCGAACGGCCGCCCGTCACCGGCGGCGCCTCGATCTACCCGTTCTGCTGGAGCATCCTGCTCGCCGCACGCGAGCACGATCTCGGTGGCGTGCTCACCACGTTCCTGTCGCGCGAGGAACCGGCGATCGCCCCGCGACTCGGCCTGCCCGCCGATCACGCGCTCGTCGCGACGGTCTTCCTCGGGTACCCCACGCATCAGAACACGAAGCTGAAGCGGCACCCCGTGAACTCCTTCGCCACGATCGACCGTTTCGACGGAGACTCCTTCGATGCCTGAGCCGACGGCCCTGCCCGACATCGCCCACGTCAACGGCGAGCACGCGATGCTCACCGAGTTCCTCGACTACTTCCGCACGGTGTTCCTGCGCAAGGTCGAGGACCTCGCCGACGAGCAGTCGCGGCAGCGCCTGCCGCCGAGCGACCTCGACCTGCTGGGCATGACCCGCCACCTGGCCGACGTCGAGCGCTGGTGGTTCCGCGGCGTGTTCACCGCGGAGGTGACCGACGGGAACTACGACAGCGACGACAACCCAGAAGATCCCGACCTCGACGGGCACCACGGCCCGGCCGACACCATCGCCGAGGCCCGCGACGTGTGGCACGTCGAAGTGGCTCGAGCTCGCGAGATCGTCGCCGGGTCGACCGATCTCGACGCGATCGGGGCGTACACCTCCGGCAGCCGCGGCGAGATCTCGCTGCGCTGGATCATGATCCACATGATCGAGGAGTACGCGCGACACCTCGGCCATGCCGACTTCCTCCGCGAGAACATCGACGGCGCGACGGGCGACTGACGGCGGTTCGCCGGTCGACCCGACCGACCTCAGACGGCGGGAGCTGCCGTCGGTCCGGCGATGGCGGTGCGGGCACGCTCGGCCGCCTCGAGGGCACGGTCGGCCAGCCGACGGGCGGCGACACCGATGCGGGTGATGCGGTCGAGCACCGCATCGCGGGCCTGCTCGGCCTCACTGGTGAGCCCGGACAGCGATTCGATCTTCCACCAGCGCACGACGACCGGCTGGAGGATCTGGTCGTGGTGCTGCTGCAGGTTGTAGAGGCCGTCGCGGGCGATCGCCTCGGCGTGCTTCTTGAATCCCGGGATGCCGGTGCCGGGCATCTCGAACTCGCGCACCTGGCGCTCGATCGCCGGCAGCACGAGCGACGGGGCGATCTCGAGCGCCGCGGAGGTGAGGTCGCGGTAGAAGAGGAAGTGGAAGTTCTCGTCGGCGGCGACGCGGCTGATGACCTCGTAGCCGGCCTGGCCGACGGGGTGATCGCCGAGGTGGTGCTGCAGCGCCTTGCCGGTGTTGCGGTGGGCGATGCGGGTGGCGAGCTCCTGCAGTGCGACGTAGACGAAACCGTCGACGGCGCCGTCGGGATCGGGCACCTGTCCGCCCGACATCTGGCTCATCCGGCCGTCCTCGAGCGCTCGCGGGTCGATGGCCCGGGTGACCGTCATGAAGTCGCGCAGGGCGATCGAGTGACGCGCCTCCTCCGCGGTCCAACGGTGCGACCACTCGCGCCAGGCGCCGTCGCGGCCGAACATCCGGTCGAGCGCCCGGAAGTAGTAGGGCAGGTTGTCCTCGGTGAGGAGGTTCACGAACAACGCGCTGCGGACCGAGTCGGGCAGGGGCACCTCGCGGGCGTCCCACTGTTCGCCCTCGACGAAGTCGCGGCCGAGGCTCCACGGCACGAACTCGTGCGGGTACCACGGCTTGCAGGTCTCGTAGTGGCGTGCCGTCAACTGTGCGGCCACCGGGGTCAGTTCGTGGAGGAGCTGGACCTCGTTCATGATCCTCAGTCTACCTACCGGTCGGTAGGCGGTGGTGTCGGAGTACTGATTTGCACGCGCGGACGAAACCCCGTGAAACGTCCGGCGGGCGCGCCGGACGTCCGGCAGGCATCACGTCGGCAGCTGCCCCCGCCGCCGTCAACGCCCGGAGCCGACGGCAGTTCCAGCACGCACGCTGCTCGGACACCGCGTAACGTACCCACCCGTGGGGACGGCGAGACGCCGACTGACGAGCATTCCGCTCCTGGTGATCGCCGCCGTCGCGCTCACGCTTCTCCTTCCCGTGTGGGTGCCGCTCGCCGTGCTCGCCGATCTCGTGCGTGGCCGCACACGAGTGCCCACCGCCCGCCTGCTCGCCTTCGCACTGGGATGGAGCTGGCTCGAGACGACCGGCGTCGTGGCGGCGACGTGGCTCTGGCTCACGGGGCGGGGCCGCGACCACCGCCGCCACTACGCGCTGCAGCGCTGGTGGGCGGCCAACCTGATGAGGGTGCTGCGCCGCACCACCGGCCTGACGATCGAGGTCGACGGTGTCGAGTCGTTCTCTCCCGGTCCCGTCGTGCTGCTGTGTCGGCATGCCAGCCTCGCCGACTCACTCGTCAGCGCCTGGGTGGTCACGAGCCTCGCGGGCAAGCAGCCGCGATACGTCCTGAAGCGAGAACTGTTGGCCGACCCGTGCCTCGACGTCGTCGGCAATCGGCTGCCCAACCACTTCCTCGACCGCGACGCCGCGGACTCGGCGGTCGAACTGTCGGCGCTCACCGCGCTCGCCGACGGCCTCGGCCCGGACGACGTGGCGATCATCTTCCCCGAGGGCACCCGGGCCGCACCCCAGAAGCGCGCTCGTGCGCTCGCCCGGATCGCCGAACGCGATGCGGCACGTGCCGAGCGCCTCGCCGGGCTGCGACACCTGCTGCCGCCACGGCCCGCCGGCACGGCGGCGCTGCTCGCCGGCTCACCACACAGCGACGTCGTGATCGCCTGGCACACCGGCTTCGAGGGGCTCGACACCTTCGGAGGGATCCTCCGCTCGCTCGGCCGCGGCGCACCCCGCGTGCGCTTCGCTGCCGTCCGCGTCGCACGCGGCGACGTACCCTCGTCCGACGACGTGCCGGCCTTCACGGTCTGGCTCGACGAACGCTGGCTCGACGCCGATCGGGCCGTCGACG
>JBILUM010000444.1:0-3367 GCA_044370995.1 Ilumatobacteraceae bacterium
GGCGTCGAGGGCGATGAGTCCGGCGGTGTGCAGGTCGATGCCCCGCTCGGTGGCGAGGCGCTCGACACCTTCGAACCGGACGCGGAACTTCCTCGTCGCCGCCCGGAGTGCGGCCTCGGGTTCGACACCGAGGTGGCGGGCGACGTTGACGACCGCGAAGAGCAGGTCGCCCACCTCGTCGGCCACGTCTTCGGCGACGCCGGCAGCGTGCGCCTCGAGCACCTCGGCCGTCTCCTCGGCGATCTTCGGCACCGCCCCGTGCACGTCGGGCCAGTCGAAGCCCACCTTGGCGGCCTTGCGCTGGACGGCGTAGGCGTACCCGAGCGAGGGCTGGCTGTTCGGGATGCCGTCGAAGATGCTCGACCGCTGCTTCTCGAGCCGCTTGATCGCGTCCCAGTTGGCGACCACATCGTCGGCTCCGCTCACCTCGACCGCGTCGCCACCCTCGGGTGGGAACACGTGCGGATGACGGCGCACCAGCTTGTCGTGCACCCGCTGGGCCACGTCGGCGATCGTGAAGCGGCCCTCCTGCTCGGCGATGGTGGCGTGGAACTCGATCTGGTACAGCAGGTCGCCGAGCTCCTCGACGAGATCGTCGTCGGTGGCCGGGTCGTCGGGGTCGAGCGCCTCGATCGCGTCGACGACCTCGTAGGTCTCCTCGAGCAGGTACTTCACGAGGGACCGATGGGTCTGCTCCTGGTCCCACGGGCACTGCTCGCGCAGCACCCGCGCCAGCTCGTGGAAGCGGACGAGTTCGGTACCGACCGGCGCACCGAGGCCCGGCACGAAGACACTCGTGAGGTGATCGGCGTCGACGGTGCGGTCGAGGTCGGCCCAGGTGGCGTGCACCACGGCTTCGTCGTCGGTGCCGAGGCGCTGCAGGATGACCACGGGTTCGTCGCCGGTGGCGGTCTCGGCGGCGAGCTTGATGTCGCTGAGCACCCAGTTGGCGTGGGTGTGGGCGACGAGCATCGGGCCGGTGTAGCCCGCGCTGGCGGTGGCGAACTCGTGCCCGTCGATCAGCTTCAGCCCGGTCTCGACCGGATCGATGCCCAACCGCTCGTAGGCGAGGTCGAGGAACGAGATCGCCGGCAGGATCCGGCAGTCCACGCGGGGATCGTCGCGCAGGCGGCGCACCGTGCGCTCGAGCACGAGCGGCGAGCCGGGCACGGCGTAGAGCACGCGCCCGTGCTGCTCGGCAGCCGTGACCAGCCGGTCGACGATCGTGGCGTACACGTCGGCGAAGGTGTCGGCCGCGTCGTAGACGTCGTCGAAGCTCGTCGCGTCGTCGCCGACGAGGTGGGCGGACGGGTGCCGACGGGTGCGCACGAAGCGCACGGGTGTATCGGCGACGGCCTGCAGGGTGTGCTGAGTGATCCAGCGATCATCGCCGGGTCCGAGCCCGACCACCACGACGGTCGGGCGTTCGACGCTCCTCGGTCGATCGGCCACGGTCACCTGAGAGCGACGACCGCGAGTTGCTCGCTGTCCCAGGCCCCGTAGAAGGAGGCCACGGTCACCGAAGCGTCTTGGATCGCGGCGATGGCCGTCTCGCGCTCGAGCTCGCCCGTTGACAGCGCATTGCCGACGACGGAGTACCACGCGATGAGGTCCTGCATGACAACTGTCGATTCGCCCCATGCCGTGGCGAACTGCGGATCCGTCGAGAGGTTGCTCTTGACCTCCTCGACCTGGGCGTCGTCGATGAGCCCCGCGTCGGCGAGCGCGGCGAGCGTGACCCAGATCGACACGATGCCTCGGGCCGTGTTGCCGTCGACCGTGCCACCGATGGGGGCAGGGGCTTCGAACACGACGGGCATCAGCTCGCTCTCCAGGATCGATGCGAGATCGTCCTGGCTGAGTTCCAGGTCATTGACCGCAGCGACTCGGTTGGTCTCGAACGCGGCACATCCGACGGTCCCCACCGCAACGAGGAGCGCAGTTGCGACGACGAGGGAGCTACGAACGAATCGACTTGTCACGGGAGCAGACGTTAGCGGTCGGCCCACCGGCCGACTCAGTCTCCGGTCTCGTCGGCCTCGTGGTCGCCGGGGCGGGCCATGTCGGAGGTGATCGCCTGGAGTTCCTGGGTGAGCGGTGGCAGGGTGATCTGCTCGTGGCGGGCCGGGGTGAGCACGTCGTGCACGTACGAGGCGATCGTGTCGGCCATGCCGACGTCGTAGCCGGCCGCCTCGGAGATGAACCAACGGTGTTCGAGCACCTGGTGGTAGAGCTCGGCCGGTTCGAGCTTGCCGGCCAGGTCGCTCGGGATCGCGGCGATCGTCGGCTCGAACCGCTCGTCCATCCAGCGCGCGGCGGCGACCGCCTCGCGGACGCGCTTGCCCGAACGGCCCTCGAGGGTGGTGCCGTAGCGCCGGATGTCGTGGAGGAGCCGTCTCGCCTGGTTCTCGCCGGCGACGATGCCGGTGAGCGCCTTGAGCCGCTGGGCGTGGAAGCCGTGCTCGACCACGCGGGGCACGAGCCGGAGGTGGGTGCCGCTGGCGACGCTGACGAGCTCGAGTTCCGACGCGTCGAAGCCGAGGTCGTGCAGCCGTCGGAGGCGTTGGTCGACGCGGAAGGTCTCGTCGACCCGGAACTCCTCCGTGAGCGTGAGCTCCGCCCACAAACGGGAGTAGCTCACCTCGATCGCGAGCGCCGTCTCGATCGGGTCGATCCCGTCGGCGAGGAGCCCGCCGGCCTGGAGGTCGATCAGGTCGCCTGCCACGTTCTGGGTGGCGATCTCGAGGTCGAGTCGGCGCTGGCCGTCGCTGAGCGACTCGTGCAGCTCACCGGTCTCGACGTCGATGATGTACGCCTGGAGGGCGTCGGCATCGCGGCGGAAGAGCGTGTTCGACAGCGAGCAGTCGCCCCAGTAGAAGCCGGCGAGGTGCAGCCGCACGAGCAGGCCGGCGAGCGAGTCGAGCAGCCGTTCGCCGAGGTACGGGATCTGCAGGCCGCGACCGCTGAGGAGGATGCGGTAGGGGAGGGAGTAGTCGACGTGGCGGGTGATCAGCAGCCCCTCGCCGGGGCCCCCGTCGTCGTCGACCCGTCCGGTGACGACCCCGACCACCTCGGCGGTGGGGAGTCCGTGTTCGACCAGTTGGCGCAGCAGCCGGTACTCGCGCTCGGCGAGCAGATCGGGGAGCTCCTTCACCACATAGGCCGTGTCGTGAGTCTCGACCATGCGCACGACGTGTCGGTGCAGGCCCATCACCGAGTGCATGCCCTCGATGTCCCAGTCGTCGAGCCGCGCGGTGAGCGGCCACGACACGACCGCGGCGTGCTCGGCTGGTTTGGCGAGCTGGAGGCGCATGGGTCAGCGGGGCCGGCTGCTGATGACCCGGCCGCCGGCGGGAGCGGGGATCGA
>JBILUM010000443.1:0-3367 GCA_044370995.1 Ilumatobacteraceae bacterium
GTAGGTGCTGCTCTCGAGGAACAGCACGAGTTCGCGGAACCACACGACCTCGAGCGCGAGCGTGACGAACCCCGACATCGCGAAGGTTGCGAGCACGAGTCGCTGTACAGCGGGGGAGAGCGACGCGCCGTCCGGGTGCGGTGCGCCGGGCGCGACGATCGCCGCAGTCTCTGCAGTCTCCGCAGTCTCCGCAGTCTCGGCACCCTCGATCGTCTCGATCGTCGGTTCACGATCCCAGCGACGCGCTGCCACGATGGCCACCGAACCGGCAGCGATGTTGACGAGCGCCGCCACCAGGAACGTGCGCTCGAGGCCCCACCAGCCGATCAGCCAGAAGCCGGAGGCGACCGTGCCGATCACGGCGCCGCCGGTGTTCACCGCGTACAGCGCGCTCACCCTGCTGCCGAGGGGCCCGCTGCGCAACAACGACGAGGAGACGATGAGCGGCATGCTCGCCCCCATCAGCGTGGCAGGGACGAGCAGCACGCCGAACGTCAGGATGAAGCGCACCATCGTGAGCACGCCGAGCGAGTCGGTGACCGACCGGGCGAACCACACGTAGACGGCGCCGGCGAGGGAGAGCAGCAGCGGTGTGACGATCGCGAGTGCACCGGAGGCCACCTCGAACACGCCGTACCAGAAGATCGGCCGGTCGGTGCGGCGGCTCAGCCTCCCCGCCCACCACCCGCCGAGCGCGAGCCCGCCGAAGAACGCGGCGAGCACCGTCGAGACGGCCTGGACCGTGACCCCGAACGTGAGCGACAGCTCGCGCAACCACAGCTGCTGGTACACGAGGCCGCAAGCTCCGGTGACGAGGAACAGCACCAGCACCACGGCGAAACGAGACCGAGCTCGGTCGTGGGATCCCTTCTCGGCCACGTCGCCACGCTACGCGACCACCACAGCCCGGCGGGGTGCAGGCGACGGCGCAGACGTTGGAGGAGGCGCTGTGCCATGGGTGGATCGACCGAGAGGAAACGTGCGACTCGTCAGGACCGCGGGTCGCGGCCCAGCCAGGCGAGCAACCACTCCTGGCTGGTCGATCCAGCGCGAGTTCACCTCCCCGCGTGTGGCCTCTGGCAGCACCTCGCCGGAGGCGTCAGGGGACGAGCCCGGACGGAGGGTCGACGGGTCGCGAGGCGCCGGCCGTCGATGTCGGCACGACGGTGGTCGGCGGCGTGCTCGTGGACGGCGGCGGTGGCGCGGTCGTGCTGGTCGTCGATGTGGTCGATGTGGTCGATGTGGTCGATGTCGATGTGGTCGCCTGCACGACGGGCGGGGGCGGGTCGCTCGTGACGGTGGCCGGCTGGCTCGCCACGGCGGTCGTGGTCGTGGTGTCGGCCGGTGAGCCGGCGGGCGGCACCGTGGTGGGCGGTGGCAATGCCGGCACGGGTGGCATGGTGCGTGTGAACACCATCGGGCGATACCGCTCGGGGAACGGCCACGCATCACGGAGCATGTTGCGAGCGTTGCCGGACACGCTCACGAGGAGGTTGCCGCTGCGGTCGAGCCACGGCAGCAGATGCGCGTGATAGGTGTTGCGCGCCATGTCGCCGCCGCGCGGCACCAACCGGACCCGCTCGGCCGTCGTCCACGGCCCCCACGGGTCGAGGGCCGTGTCGACGACCATGTCTTCGCCCCAGTAGCCGTCGACCTTGGACACCGCAACCCACCTGCCCGCGATGAACCGTGGCTGTACGGGATCCTCCACGGCGAACCGACGCCGGATCGGCACCGCCGCCGAGGGGTCGGGCGACCACCCGTCGGCCGTTCGATACTCGGGCGACAACCACAGTTGCCCCCGCGGCACACGCGCCAACCACGTGTTGGTGGCCGAGTGCGGAAAGTTCCCGTACCCGCCCTCGCGAACGAGGTTCTGCTCGAAGGTGTTCCCGAAGAGGTAGCTGTACGCGCCGTCGTTCGCCACCGAGTACCCGTACAGCGGCGACACGCCGGTGTTCGGTGCGGGTGCGAACGAGAGCCGCGTGAGCGTGGTGCGGTCGTACGAGGCGAGGTACGTGCCCACGGGGTGCCAGCCGAGACCATCGGGTGGCTCGGGGTCGTAGCCGTCCTTCAGCATCTTCGCCCAGAAGACCCACAGCCGGTCGCCGCTCACCTCGCCACCCAGGGGCCAGAACCACGTGGCTCGTTCGGTGCCGTTCCCGTCGCCGACCTCGAACGGCAACGGTGCCTCGGTCGTGCCGCCGTGCTGGAGGCTGAAGCAGTTGCCGGTCTGCACGAGCGCCGCGTTGTGCACGAAGCCGGCCGACCCGAGTCCGGGGGCTGTGCCGGTGCGATCGAGGAACGCGTCCTGGAACAGCCACAGGTACCGGTCGCCGCCCAGTGGGTACACGTGCTGGTAGTCCCATCCCATCACCGGCCCGACGCGTTCGGCGAAGAAGCCGTCGAGCGCTGGCGCCGACGTGCCGGCGCAGCCGACATCGGTGGCCACCTTCCCGTTCGGAGCCGTCGTGGTGAACGTCGCCCACGGCGAGACCGCCGAGGGTGGCACGGCTTCGACCGGAGGTGGCAACGGACGACCTGCGACCGCCGGGTCGTCGACGTCGACCGGGGGTGGCGCCGCTGGCAGCGTGGTGGCGGTCGGGGCGGCGACGACCTCTGAGGGGTAGACGTCGGTGGTGAGTCGCTCGGCGTATCGCGAGACAGGCGTGCCACCGGCAACGGCGGTGGTCGGGACGCTCGTCGGACGTGGTTCGACGGCGACCGCCGCGGCATCAGCGGGCGGCGCAGCGTCGCGAAGGGGGCCCATCGGCCCGCAGGCGAGCGCACTGCTGGACAGCACTGCGACGGCACACGCGCTGGCGATGGCCAGGCGACCGCGGCGAGTGCTGCTCGGCCCCTTCATGGAGAAACGCTAGCCACCACACGAGGCCCGTGGCCACTGAACGTCCCGACGTTCGTCCACCATTCACCACAGATTCGCGGCACGGCACGGTGAGACCTTGCACCGACCGTGGCACTTCTCTCGCGAGTGCGTCACGGAGACGTGTCGGACCCCTTCGTCGGGGTGGTCGACGGCGTGCTCGATCCGCTTCTGAGCTTGCGGATCCGTGCGATCTTTCGGTCGGTGTCGGACCGCCGGATCGGGTCCGTGATCCGACCGAGGCGCACCCCGGCGAGGAGGTAGGCGAGGTCGTCGGCTCGTTCCTCGACGGTGACGACTTCGATGATCTCGATGGTGCCGCCGACCTCGCGGACCACGATGCGGTACTCGGGATGGCCGGCTGTCTCGACGACCACCTTGCCGCAGTCGCTGAGGTCACCGGTCTTGGCGTAGTGCTTCAGTGGTGTCGGTCGGAGTGTGCCCTGGTCGAGTGCCTTCAACGCGGTGAACACGCTTCGCAGC
>JBILUM010000445.1:0-3353 GCA_044370995.1 Ilumatobacteraceae bacterium
CGCCGGCGGCGCAGCGTTCGGTGTGGCGATCCTGGTGATCAGCCTGCCCGCATCGCAGTGGGCGGTCATCGGGTTCGGCGGTCTCTTCGGCGGCTGGATCGCGGTGCGGATGCTCGCCAAGCTGCTGCCGGCGGGCATCCTGCGCGCTCGCCGCGGTCAACCGGCGGTGCTCGCGTGTCGTCTGTTGGCGACGTCGACGTTCATGGGCGTCGATGGTTTCGTGCCGCTGGCGGCCGACCGCATCCACGGCGCGAGCCCGATGGCCCAGGGCTTCACCATCATCGGTGCCGCGCTCACGTGGACGGGTGGCCAGGCGCTCATCGCCCGCCGGCCGGACGTGAAGCCACAGCACGCGGTGCGCCTCGGTTTCTCGATCCTCGGGTTGGGCGTGCTGCTCGTCGTCCCGGTGCTGTGGAGCGGCTGGCCGCTGTGGGCGACGTTCCTCGGTTGGGCCGTGGGCGGCATCGGGATGGGTGTGCTGTACAACCCGACCACGGTGGCGGCGATGAGCTACGCCGTCGAGGGCAGCGAGGGCGACACCGGTGGGCAGATGCAGCTCGTCGACTCGCTGGGCTTCTCCCTCATGGGCGGTGTCGGCGGCGCAGTCGTGGCCTTCGCCGACCGGTCGTCGTTCGCGCTCAGCGACGCGATCGGGGTCTGTTTCGGCCTTGCGTTCGCGTGCGCCGTCCTCGGCGCGTTCGCCGCGCGGGGCGTTCGCGCCGCCACTCCTTGATCGACTCTTGCCGACCTCGTCGTTGAGCCCGCACCTGCGTCTGGGTACGTTTCTTGGCAGGCGGAAGGACAGTTCAAGATGTCGGGGCGGACAACACTTCTCACCCGTCGGCGCGCGCTGTGTGCCGTCGGGGCAGCACTCACCTGCGCGGTCGCATCGGTCGGCCTCGCATCGACGTCGACGGTGCCAGCGGGTGCGGCGCCGGTGACGGACTTCCTGCTCGAGACACGGGCCTCCGGCTTCACCGTGCCGACCGACCTGGCGTTCGCGCCGAACGGACTGCTGTTCGTGGCGGAGAAGTCGGGCCTGCTGAAGGTGGTGAACGGCACGTTCACCACGGTGTTCGCCGATCTGCGCTCCGAGGTCAACGACGCCGGTGAGCGCGGGTTGCTCGGCATCGTCGTGCATCCCAACTTCGTGTCGGGCGCGCCCTACGTCTACGCCCTGCACACCTACGACCCGCCGCAGGCGGCCACCGGCGTGGGCAACGCCGCCCGCGACGGCGAGGGTCAGCGTGTGTCCCGGCTCGTTCGGCTGACGGCCAACGCCGCGACCGGATACACGACGATGGTGACCGGCTCGGCGACCACGATCCTCGGCGGTGCAAGCACGTGGGCGAACACGGGCGACCCCAACGCTCGCGATTCCGACCAGAGTCAGCTGTGGGCGTGCGGTCGGACGACCTTCGTCGACGACTGCCTGCCCAGCGATGGTCGCAGCCACTCGATCGGCACGGTCGCGTTCGGCCCCGATGGCATGTTGTACGTCGGGAGCGGCGACGCGAGCGACTTCTCGAACGCCGACCCGCGATCGCTGCGAGCACTCGACGTGAACAGCCCTGCCGGCAAGATCCTGCGCGTCGATCCCGACACGGGGCTCGGCCTGCCCGACAACCCCCACTGGGACGGCGACGCGACCAGCAACGCGTCGCGGGTCTACGTGTCGGGTCTGCGCAACCCGTACCGGTTCAGCTTCGGCGGTGGATCGCTGTGGATCGGTGACGTGGGCGAAGGCAGCTGGGAAGAGGTCAACCGCGGGGTCGCCGGCGCGAGCTTCGGATGGCCCTGCTACGAGGGCGGCGCCCCCGGGACGCCGGCCCCGAACGCGGGATTCAGCACGTTGCCCACCTGCGTCGCCTACATCGCCGCCGGCACCACGACGGCACCGACGTGGTCGTACGCTCACGGCGCCGGCGGCGCGGCCATCGTGGTCGGCGACATGTACGAGGGCACGTCGTGGCCGGCCGAGTTCCGGGGTGCGCTGATCGTCGGCGACTTCGTGCAGCAGTCGCTGCGGGCGGTCCGCGTCGACGGTTCGCCGATCACGACCGTTCCCGTGGCCACCGACCTCCTCGCATCGGACGCCGAGTTCGGGCCGGACGGCAGCCTCTACCTCTCGGGCCTCGCGACCGGCGTCGTGCAGCGCATCCGATACGCACCGGGCGAGCAGCTGCCCGGTTCGCTTCGTGTGACGACGTCTCCGGCGGTACCGGCGAAGATCGTGATCGACGGCGCCGAGCGCACCAACTGGGGCCTCGACTGGATGACGATCTCCGCGGGCACCCATCAGGTCTGCGTCACCGATGTCCCCGGCCACACCACCCCACCGTGTCAGACGGTGGAGGTGGCCTCGGGGGCGACCACCACGATCGAGTTCGCCTTCCAGGACAACGCCGTGCTGTCGGTGTCGACCCGCACGAGCGCCGGGGTCGTCGGGGTGCCGTCGCGCATCTCGATCGACGGCGTGCCCGCCGGGGAATGGGGCGTCGAGGTGGGTCGCGCACCCGGTTCCGCCGAGGTCTGCTTCGGGGCGGTGGCCGGGTACACGACACCTGCGTGCGAGACGGTCACCCTCACGGCAGGGACGCGAACGGTCGTCGACGGTGTCTTCACCCCGAGCGCCGGTGCGCCGGGGCTGGCCGGACCGGTGGGCCAACTGCGCGTCGCGACCTCACCAGCCGTGCCGTCGACGATGCTGCTCGACGGCGTCCCGATCAGCACCTGGTCGATCGACTGGGTCCGCATGTCACCCGGACAGCGCACGCTCTGCTTCACCGATGTGCCCGGCTACACGACGCCACCGTGCCGGACGGTGACGATCACGGCCGGGGCCACCACGACCTCGGCCGCCACCTTCGAGCGCAGCGGCACGCTCCGCGTGACCACGGCGCCGCCGACGAACGTGACGATCAGCGTCGACGGCGTCGATCGCAACCAGTGGGGCCTGTTCACCGATGCCCTGCCGGGCGTGCACACGGTGTGCGCGGAGTTCCGCTCCGGTCCGGCGTGCGCTCAGGCAGACGTGACATCAGGCGCCGTCACGACGATCGAGCTGAGCCCACCGGTGCCGCTCAACCAGCCGCCGCTCGCCGGCGCGGGCGTCGACATCACCGTCGTCGACACCGACGGCTCCGGCGCCGAGGTGGTCGCGCTCGACGGCAACGCGTCGCACGATCCCGACGGTGCGATCGTCACCTCGGTGTGGACCGAAGCAGGTGCGGAGATCGCCACCGGGCTCACGCCGAGCGTGTTGTTCACCGTCGGCAGGCACACCGTGCAGCTCGCGGTGACCGACGATCGCGGGGCCACGGCGACCGACACCGTGGTCGTCACCGTCGAGA
>JBILUM010000446.1:0-3351 GCA_044370995.1 Ilumatobacteraceae bacterium
GCGGCAGCGGCGATCTCGTCGATCCGGAGGGTGTCGAAGCTCAGCCCGAACGCGATCGTGGCACCCACCATGCAGGCGTCGGCACACCGCGCGAGGAGGAACTTCTTGTGGGCGACCGCCACGGCGCCCGGCCGGTCGCCGAAGTAGGTGAGCAACCCGTGCAGGGCCACGCTGGTCGCGGCCCAGGCGACCACGAGCAGCACCAGGTTGTTCGAGACCACCACCATCGACACCGCGGCGAGCGTGGCCAGCATCCGGCCGGCGTACCGCTGTTCGTGCGCATCGCCGGTGAGGTAGTTGGCCGAGAAGCGGACCACCACCCACCCGACGATCGCCACCAGCGACAGCATCACCGCCGTGATCGAGTCGAGCCGCACGAGCTCGTCCGAATGGACGCCGTCGACCACCCTCGCCACCACGACCGCTGCCGCCGCTGCCCCCACCATCGCCGTTGCCGTGCGGGCGATCCGCCACGCCGTCGCTGCCGTCGCGCATCGGCCGACGACCAGCGCAGCGACGACGAGGATCGCTGCGGGGAGCAGCGTGAGGGCGAGCGACCCGGTGAGGGCGAGGGAGTCGAGCACGGGATGGAACCTCCGGTGGCTGGGCGAGTGGTGCCGTGGCGAGCGGCCGTCCCAGCCTGACGGACGATGAACGTTCCGTCCAATACATGTTCCGATACGATTCGTTCGTCCGAAACGAACGAAGATGCGAACGAGGAATCGAACGGTCGAGGTGTGATGAGCCAGCTCAACTTCCATCATCTGCGCTACTTCTGGGCGGTCGCCAAGGAGGGGAACCTCACCCGCGCCGCCCGCCAGCTGCACGTGTCGCAGTCCGCGCTGTCGGCCCAGATCAAGCAGCTCGAGACCGATCTCGGCCAGCCGCTGTTCCAGCGGACGGGACGCACGCTCACGCTCACGGAGGCCGGGCAGGTGGCCCTGTCGTATGCCGAGGGCATCTTCGCGTCGGGCAACGAGTTGTTGGAGGTGTTGCGCGAAGGGCGCCGCGAGGAGCGCCAGATCCTCCGCGTCGGCGCGGTCGCCACCACGTCGCGCAACTTCCAGGAGAACTTCATCCGGCCGGTGCTCGACCGCGACGACGTCGACCTGGTCCTGGTGTCGGGCAGCCTGCCCGAGCTGCTGTCGCGCCTGCGCGTGCACTCGCTCGATCTCGTGCTCTGCAACCAGCGTGTGCACGCCAGCGCGACCGACCCGTGGCGCTGCCGGCGCATCGCCCGTCAGCCGGTCAGCCTCGTCGGCCGACCCTCCACCCGGCCGTTCCGGTTCCCCGATGACCTGGCGAGCGTGCCGCTGCTGCTCCCGGGCCGCGACAACGAGATGCGACTCACCTTCGACCTGCGCTGCGAGCAGCTCGGCATCCGGCCCCGAGTGCGCGCCGAGGTCGACGACATGGCGCTGTTGCGACTGCTCGCCCGCGACTCCGGTGGGGTGGCACTCATGCCGACGATCGTGGCCCAGGACGAGTTGCGCAGCGGTCGGCTCGTCGAGCTCGCCGTCGTGCCCGACCTCTACGAGAACTTCTACGGCGTCACCGTGCAACGCCGGTACGAGCAGCCGCTCATCGGTCAGCTCCTCGCCCGTCCCGACAACGAGGTGCTGCAGCCGCCGGGGGAGTGGTCGCGGTAGCGTCGTCTGCCGACAGAACGCCCGCACCGCCCCGAGCGATGTCGGGGCGCATCACGGACGGAACATCGCAATGGACGTGCCCGGCGACTGGGTGAACAACCGGCAGCTCCACGAGTTCGAGGCGCCGCCTGCGATCGAGCACCTCGTGTACGACGTGCGTGCCGGCAGCTTCGAGCGCTGGAAGGCGATCGAGTTCGAGATGTGGACGAAGGCGCTCGCCGACCGCTCGCCGGGCCTGTTGCACAAGGAGACCTGGGTGCAGGACCGCGGCGAGTGGCTGCGGATCTCGATCGTCATCCACTGGCGCACGCTCGACGACTGGCAGCGGTTCGACCCCGCCTGGCTCGATGCCCAGGAGGCCGCCTTCCAGGAGGCTGTGGGTGTCGACAACGTGCGGCTCGTGCAGGTCGGCCACGACACCGGCCGGCACTACTTCAAGATCAGCGAGTACCGCTGACCGCACCGGCGGCTGCCGGTTGCTGATCAGGGCAGCAGCGACAGCGTCTCGGCCGCCCGCTCCATCATCGCCACGGGTGCGTCGCCGTCGACCAGCGCGAGCCCGATCGTCGTCGGTGCGTAGCGGTCGATCAGCTCATCGAGCCGTCGGGCGATGGATGCCGGGGTGCCGGTGAGACAGGTCGGATCGGCCGGGGCATCGGCCCGGAAGCGGACCGAGGCGTAGATCGCCACGTCGATCGGCCGCACCGACCGGGCCCAGGCCACGGGGTCGTCGAGCCGGTCGAGGTCGAACCCCGACAGGAACACGCCATCGGCGTACCTCGACGCCAATCGGTTCATCTGCTCGCCGCGAGCACCGATGTGGATCGGCACGTCCCGTGCGGGCGCTGCGTGCGGCGGCGGGATGTACCCGTCGGATGCGGTGCGGGTGATCACGGCACGGGCGATGGTGACGGCCTCGCGCATGACCGCGATCGGCCGTTCGATCTCGATGCCGAACGGCGCCAGTGACAGCTCTCCGCCGATGCCGAGCCCGAGGCGGGCGCGGCCGCCGCTGAGCTCGTCGAGCGTGCCGATCGTCGAGCCGATGGCGCCGGGGTGACGGAGCAGCGGTGACGTGATGCCCACGCCGAGCTCGATGCGCGAGGTGTCGGCCGCCGCGTAGGCGAGCACGGGCACCGGTTCGCGGGAGACGCCTTCGTCGGCCACCCACACCTCGTCGATGCCGGCCCGATCGGCCAATCGGATCGCGTCGACCAGCTCGGACGCCGGCGCATCCGAGAACAACCACACCCCGGTACGGGTCGCGTCGGAACGTGTCATATCAACGGTCGACGCTACCGACGCGACGCATACGCTCGTGCCATGTACACACCGGCGTCGATGGAGATCGACGAGATCGGGGCCCGTTCGCTCGTCGACGCGGTCGGCAGCGGCTGGCTCGTCACCGTGGGCGCCGATGACGCTCCGGTCGGCACCCTGCTGCCGATCCTGTGGCGCGGCGATCGGGTGGTCGCCCACCTGGCCAAGGCCAACCCGCACTGGCGCGACCTCGATGGCGCCCGTGCACTCCTCATCGTCGGCGGACCGGAGGTGTACGTGTCGCCGTCGTGGTACCCGTCGAAGGCGGAGCACGGGAGAGTGGTGCCCACGTGGAACTACCTCGCCGTCCACCTCACCGGCACGGTGACGGTGCACCACGACCCGGCCTGGTTGCGCGGGATGGTCACCGACCTCACCGAAC
>JBILUM010000020.1:0-12151 GCA_044370995.1 Ilumatobacteraceae bacterium
CGCTGGGTCCGGCTCGTCGTCGGCGCCTTCATCGGGGGCTTCGTCGGTGCCTTCGCCGGTGCCGTGTCGACCCGGTCGAGTGTCGTCAGCATCGGTTCGATCGCCTTCATCATCCGGCGGGCGAACATCGTCTGCTCCTCCACCATCCGCTTGCGGAAGGTGAAGCCGGTGTCCATCACGTCGCGCATGGCGTGGGCCTTCGGCATCGGGGCCAAGAACGCGGGGCGTCCGGGCACGAGCTCGGCGAACCGGGTGGCGATCTGCGTCGTGGTGCGCAGCACCGGCGCCTCGATCCGCTTCACGAACGTGAAGTACTCGTCCTGCCACGTGCGTCCGTGGGTCTCACGGGGCTCGTGGGTCTCATGGGTCTCATGGGTCTTGGTGGTGGTGGTCGTCATCTCGACACCTCCTGATCGTGGTCTCGCGATCGAGACCGGAGGGCCGAGCACACCCGGCCCGAGATCATCCTCCGCCCAAGTGCTTGCAATTGCAAGCACAGCGTCGGTGACGCTCGTCGCCCCGTGCGAGCACAACCTTCCGGGCGACACGAAGGCCCGCTCTGCCGGCCCGCATGTCGAGCGGGTCACGCCGTCAGCCGCGCTGCCGGTGATCACCACGTCGGTCAGCGTCTCGTCGCATACGAGCAGGTCGGTCCGGTGACGAACGGCGATGGTGAGCGCCGTACGATCGACGGCGTGAGTGCACTGGGAACGATGCCGACCGATGCGGTGCTCGACCGCGTGCTCGGCACCGGCGCGGTCGGCCACCGCGACGTCCACGACGACATGACCGCTGCGCACGCGGCGGCGTGGGCGGCAACCTCGCCTCGGCTGCTCGAGCTGTGCCGGGTGCGGATCGCCACGATGCTCGGCTGCGCGGCAGAGGCGAACGCCCGCACGGCCGACAGCGGCGTACCACCCGAGTTGCTCGACGCCATCGGTGCCTGGCCGACCGACCCTCGCTTCGACGCCGCCGACCGTGCGTGCCTCGCGTTCACCGAGCACTACGTGATCGACGTCGCATCGGTCGACGACGCGACGGTCGCCGCGGTGCGCGAACACCTCGGCGACGACGGCGTGCAGTCGTTCGTGAGTGCCCTGCTCGTGGTCGAGCAGCGCATCCGGCTCCGGCTCATGTGGGGCCGGCTCTTCGCCGCCACCGGCGTTCCCGGATCGATGGAGGACTGACGATGGAACGCGAACGACGCGTCGCCGCCGGCACGACGGCCGACCCGACCCTGCGGCGCGCGTTGGGCGCGATCGCCGCGTCGACCGTCCGCCTCGCGACCGTCGATCCGGTGACCACCGAGATCGTGCGCATGCGCTGCGCGAAGCATCACGACTGCGGGACTTGAATGTCCGTTCGCCTGGCGGTCGCCAGGGATGCCGGCCTCGACGAGGACACGATCGCGGACGTGCTCGCGGGCGACCTCGACACGTTCCCCCACCATCACCGGCTCGCGCTGGCGCTGGCCGACGCGCTGATGACCCAACCGGCGTCGCTGCCCGACGACATCGTCGCCGCGCTGCGCGAGCACTTCACCGACGAGCAACTGGTGGAGCTCACGCTCGACGTCATGAAGTGGAACGCGCAGAAGGTGCCCGTCGCCCTCGGCACCGACATCTGGCTCCGCCCGGGCGAGCTCACTGACCTGATCTTCGACGACGACGGGAACTGGGTCCGATGAACACCCCCGAGCCGCGACCCGTCGCCGTCGTCACCGGCTCGGCCGTCGGCATCGGTCGCGAGCTCTGCCGTGCGTTCGGCGCTCGTGGGATGTCCGTGCTCGGTCTCGACCTCGACGCGGCCGGCAACGCCGAGACCGCCGAACTGGTCGGGCCGTCGATGGCCACCGTCAGCTGCGACGTCGGTGATGCGGCTGCGGTGAAGGAGGCGATCGACGAGCTCGTCGCACGCACCGGACGCATCGACGTGCTGGTGAACAACGCCGCAGTGTTCAACGACACCCGGCTGCTCAGCGGCGACTACGACCGCCAGGTGGCGGCCTGGCACCGGGCGATGAACGCCTGTTCGAACGGGGCGTTCCACTGCACGGCTGCCGTGGCGCCGGTGATGGCCGCTGCCGGCGGCGGCACCGTCGTCAACATGATCACCGACCACATCCGGCCGGCGCACGCGCTCGCCAGCGGATACGCCACGGGCTACGACGCGACGAAGTTCGCGCTGTGGCGGCTCACCGAGGGATGGGCGGCCGAACTCGCGCCCGTCGGGATCCGCGTGAACGGACTGGCGTTCGGCGCCACCGACACGCCGATGCTGCGCGGCGTGTCGCCTCGCCTCGCCGACACCGCCATGCGGGCGTCGGACATGGCCGATGCGGCCTGCGCGATCGTCGATCAGGGACCCGACGGACCGACGGGACGGGTGTGGGACGTGGGCTTCACCGGCACGCCCCGCGAGGAGTACCTGGCCCAGATCGCCGCCATCCGCTCGCAGCGTCGCGACGGCTGACAGCGCACGATCGAGGGCCGATCGAGGGCCGATCGAGGGCCGATCGAGGGCTGACGCGGGCAGACGCGCGAGCGTCCGCGTCGAAAGCCGTTCGGCACCCGTCGCCGGATACCTTGCACGCCATGAGGCGAGCGTGGGTCGTACGGGCGGGCAAGAACGCGAAGGAGATCGATGCCATGCGCGACGCCGGGCTGATCGGCGTCGACTTCGAGACCGTGGGCGACGTACGGACCATGACCCAGCAGGAGATCGAGCACGCCATCGCCGCCAGCGGACGCACCGGCGTCGAGAACCTGCGCTCCCGGTTGATGCGCTTCGTGAACGACGTGCACATCGGTGACCTGGTGATCACCCCCAACGGCACCGAGCACGACCTCTGGGTCTCGATGGTCACGGGGCCGTACGAGTACCTGGCCGAGCCGCCTGTGCCCGGCTACCACCACGTGCACACGGTCGACTGGATGGGGTGGCTCGACCGCAGCGACAGTTGGCTCCAGCACAAGCTCAAGTACCTCGACGTGTCGGGGGCGGTCATCGAGCTGCGCGACACCGAGTGGTGGCTCGATCAGGTCGGCGCGCGCGACCTGCCGACCGACAGGCCACCGCGGCGGTTCACACCGGCACCGAAGGCAGCGCCGCGCGCTCGCAAGCCGGCCGCGGCGCCCGCACCGGTCAAGCCGAAGGAACCGGCTCGCGCCCTCTGCGCGGGCCAGTGCGGATTCCAGTGGGCCGTCGCCGTGCTCGTGGACGGCCTCTGCGCCGATTGTCGCGGCGACTGAGCATCCCGAGCCGGTGTGAGCCGGTGTGAGCCGGTGCGAGCCGGTGCGAGCCGGTGCGAGCCGGTGCGAGGTGGTCAGCCGCGCACGACGGGCAGCGACCAGCACGTGTGGAGCTCGCCGAGGCGCAACGACCGCAACGTGGGTGTCGCGCCATCGGCGAGTCGCAGCCGCGGGGCCCCGTCGAGGATCGCCCGCGTGGTCGTCGACGCGAGGTCGCGCACGATCGCGTAGCGCGACCGGGGACGGTCCTCCGGCACCGCCGGATGCCGTGACGGTGCGCCCGTGCCGAACGAGATGCCGCTCGGCAGCCCGTCGGCGCGGTACTGACCCCGGGGCTCGCGCTGGCACAGGTCGCGACGGTGCAGGTCGAACACCTCCGGATCGGTGAACACGCGCGGGTCGTGGTTGGCCGCAGCGGCGGAGAGGCGGACGAGCGCACCTTCGGGCAGCAGTCGACCGAAGCGCTCGACCTCGTGCCGGGTGAACCGATCGGCGGAGACGACCGGCGGGCGGTGGCGCAGGGTCTCGAGCACCGCCGCCTTCACGAACAGCGGATCGCCGCGCAGCTCGACCATCAGCTCGGGTTCGCTCAGCAGCCGGCACCAGAGGTTGGCGAGCACACCGTGCAGCGTGTCGTGATCCATCTCCAGCACCGTCACCGCGAGGTCGGCACCCGAACCGCCGAGACGTCCGACGATCGACAGCAGGTCGTCGCCGTCCCCGCTGCCGCGCTGCTCGAGCAACGGCGCGGCCCAGGCCGCGAGGCGATCGAGCGCGTCGAGGCCGTCGTGTCTCGCCGACGGTTCCCAGCTGGCAGCGCGGCGGAGCTGCAGGTACGCGCGCGCCAGATCGGCGGTCGGCTCGACGGCCATCGCGGCGCAGAGCAGCTCGAACGGCAGGCGGGCGAACACCTCGGTGGCGAGGTCGCCCTCCATGTCGTGCAGGAGTCGACGCGCGATCGCCTCGCCCTGCTCGTCGGCGATGCGTTCGAGGCAGCGCAGCACGTCGAGCTCGACACCGAGGTCGCGACCCCATCCGCCCCGGCCGCACCGCTGGGCCCGCGACCGGGTCTCGAAGTTGGCGTCGTCGACGAACACGCTGGTGACGTCGTCGTAGCGGGTGACCCAGAAGGCGTTCCCCGGCCAGTCGCGGTAACAGGGCGTGTGCTCGCGCAGGATCGCCACCAACGGGTACGGATCGACGAGGTACGCGTCGGATGTCAGCTGGCGCGGCTTGATCCACTCGGTGGTCTCGCCGAGCCGGGTGCGCTGGTACACCTCGTAGGTGCGGAAGCCGCTCATCGCGACGCGTCCTCGAGCGTGAGCCACAGCGAGCGGATCGCGCCGAGGCCGATGGGGGCCAACGAGGTGCCGTCGAGATCCTTGGGCATGCGATCCACGTCGATGCCGACCCGGATGCCACGCGCGTCGAGCGCGGCCGCGAGCACCCTCGACCCGAGCACCGACTCCTGCTGGCTGATCCACGCCCCCGGGCACAGATGGGGACCGACACCGAAGGCCATGTGGCTGCGGCGGCCGTCGCGGTCGACGCCGCTGCGGATGATCTTGCCGGTGTGGAGGTCGGGTCGGAAGACGTCGAAGCGCTCGGGATCTGCGAACACGCGGTCGTCGTGGTTGGCGGAGAAGTCGACCATGTTCACCAGCGAGCCGGCCGGGATGGTGACCCCGTGGATCGTGACGTCCCACGAGGTGTGGCGCGGCTGGCCGCCGATCGAGCTCGCGCAGCGCAGCGTCTCGTGGAACGCCGCGTCCCAGAGCGTCGGGTCGGCCCGCACCCGGTCGAACTGGTCGCGGTGCTGCAACAGCAGGTACCACATGTTGAGGATCGCCCCGCGGGTGGTCTCGCCACCGCCGCCGACCACGAGGGCGATGTTGGACGTGATCTCCTCGGCGGAGAGCAGGTCGCCGTCGACGACCGTGGTGCACAGCTCGCTGATGATGTCCTTGCCGATCGGGTCGCCGGCGTCGTCGTACAGGAACGTGGGCTGCACCCGTCGCTGCGCCACCAGATCGGAGACGTAGTCCTCGAGGTCCTGGCGGGCACCGATCCCGAGGTGTGCCGTCTCGGACCCGCCGAGGCCGTTCATCATCGACGAGTACCAGTAGAAGAACTGCGAGCGCGCCTCGTCGGGGAAGCCGAGCACCTGGCACACGACGCGGATCGGGAACTCGTTGGCGAATGCCTTTCCGAGCTCGACGCTTCGCCGCGACGCATCGTGCTCGTCGACGAATGTCGACCCGTCGGGGGCGGTGCCGTCGAACCAGCTGCCGATCATCTCGGCGGCGAGGCGCTCGATGATCGGGATGCGGCGGTCGAGTGCCTGACCCACGAGGTGGCGGCCGTAGAGGTTGCGACGCCGGCGGTGCTCGATGCCGGACAGCTCGAGCTGGGTGTTGCCGAGCACACCGTTGGACATGCCCTTCGGGATCGTGTTGAAGCCCTCGTCATCGAGGTAGCCGGCCTCGACGTCGGCGTAGCGCGTCACCCAATAGCAGTTGTGCAGCGTGTCGAGGAACACCGGATGGTGATCGCGCATGATGCGGTAGTAGGGGTACGGGTTGCGTTGGAACTCGGCCGAGTCGAACAGGCGCGGGTCGATCAGCGGCGTACCGTCGGACGTGCGGCCCATGTCGCACGCCTGGCCGAGGGGCATCAGCGGGAACTCGCGCCGTGCACCGGCCGCGTCGGGTGCGGGATCGGAGAGGCGGAGCGTCTCGTCGAGGACCTGGTGGAACGGGCACGCGCTCATGTGGCTGGACCTCCGTCGGGCCGGTGGGACCGGGTACCGGCGACTCTACGGGCGCTTGCGTTCGCCCTCGAACCCGGGGCGTGTGCAAACTCTGTGGGTGCCCCAGGTGTATGTGATCACCGACCCGTGCGTGGACGTCATGGACCACAGCTGCATCGAGGTCTGTCCCGTCGACTGCATCCACGTCGGCGACGCCGCCGACCGCATCTGCTACATCGACCCCGACGAGTGCATCGGCTGCAACCTCTGCCTGCCCGCCTGCCCGGTCGGAGCGATCTTCACCGCCGACGGCGCCCCGGCCGCGCCCACCGCGTGGACCGAGGCGAACGCCCTGTGGTTCCGCGACCGCGACGCGGCGCGAGCGATCGTGAACCGCCTCGCTCCCTAATGGGGGTCGACCGATCTCCCGACCGGCGGCGGGGTCAGCGCGGTCAGCGCGGTCGGGGCGGCCGCTGGAGGATGACGGGGTCGACGCCGGGCCGGTAGAGCTCGTGGGCACGACGCCACTGGGCGAACGCAGCGAGGATGTGCGGCGGATCGCCGTGGATCTCGGTGAACCCGCCGTTCATCGAGCGGGTGTCGAAGTAGGCCGCGTCGACGCCGTCGGCGTAGAGGCGGCACGCCGGTTCGAACCCCATCGCGGTGAGCCGCTCGTACTCGGCCTCGAAGTCGTGCACGAGGTAGGCCTGGTGGTGGAAGCCCTGCTCGCCGGCGGCGTACATGTCGCGGTAGATCGAGGGCGTGTCGTCGTGCTGGACGATGAACTGGATCATGACGTCGCCGAGGTAGCCGAACGCGTAGGACACATCGGCCTCCGCGTCGGTGCCGCGGTACATGAACGTGTCGGTGCGGTGGTGGTGCGTCACGACGAACGGGCCGGCCCCGTGCACGTCGCTCCACTGCTGGATCGACGCCTCGAGGTCGTTGACGAGGTAGGCCACCTGGAACAGCGTGCGGGTCTCCATCCCCTGAGTTCACCAGGTGAGGGGCGCCGCCGACGGACCGGACGCCGCCGGCGTCCACGAGTCGGTCGAGTCGGTCGAGTCGCGTGGAGATCGAGGGCGTGGTGCGTGGACGGCTGAGCCCCGGCGACGAGCCCTTCGGCCCTGGTCGGCGCCGGACGCCGGGCGCATGCTGGCCGGCGAACACCGTCGGTCGTGCATTGAGACCGCCCGTCCACCAAGGAGGCACCAATGAACACAACCGACAGGAACCGCATGCAGGTCGCTCGACGTCCAATCGGCATGAGACGTCGGATGACGCTGATGACGACGATGGCACTGATCGGCCTCGTGACTGCGACGGCCGGATGTGGCTCCGACAGCGACGAACCGGCGGCCACCGACACCGGTGCTCCGACCACCGTGGAGCCGGCGACGACCGACACCGGCGGCCCGATCACCGTGGACCAGCTGATCGAACGATCGGCCGACACGCCGATCGCCGTGCAAGGATTCCTCCACGCCGACGGCAACGCCGCGCGCCTGTGCGCGGCGGTGCTCGAGAGCTACCCGCCGCAGTGCGGCGAGCCCGCAGTGGAACTGGTCGGGCTCGACCTCGCCTCGGTGGCGGGCACGACCACGGCCGAGGGGATCACCTGGAAAGAGGGCGCCGTGCTGAACCTCGCAAGGGCAGCGGACGGGCGCTTCGACGTGGTCGACGTGGTGGCCGGGTTCCAGGTGGAGGTGACGCTCGGGATCTACTCGGGTGTCCCCGACCCGGCCTGGACGCTGACGGCCGCGCAGGCCAACGAACTGTCCGCGGCGCTCGCCCGGCTGACGAGGATCGAGGGACCCGCTCCCACCGGGGGGCTCGGCTACCACGGCTTCACCATCACCTCCCCCGACGGGACGCTGGTCGCCTACGAGGGCAAGGTGCTGAGCGCCGACTCCGACCCGCCCTACGTGCTCGACGACCCGGACCGCACGATCGAACGCCTCCTCCTCGACACCGCCCGTGCCCACGTGACGGCCGACGAAGTGCAGGTCGTCACCGACGCCCTCGATGGGTGACGTTGCCGGCATCGGCTCACGTCGCGACATGCCGTCGCCGTGAGCCGGGCCGACGCTCCTCGGCTACACGTCGAGACGGGCGGTGGCGAGGTGGCCGAACGACGGCCGGGGCGCTACCGAACGGCTGCGCTGAGGGTGCCGCCGCTGGTGATCGCGAGGAGCAGGCCCTCCCGGTGCACCGCCCGCACCGATGCCGACACGGTGATCACGATGCCGGTGAGGGTGAGCAGCCAGCAGACCAGGGGGCGGACGGCGACGAACGCGCCGATCGGCATGGTGAGCAACATGACGAGAGTGGCTGTCGCCGCGCAGAGGTTGACCGCCGCCCAGAGATAGGTGAGGTGGCTGTACAGCCTCACGACACCCGGTCTCGAGGCGATGCCGGGCTCGAGGGCACAGAAGTCGCTCGCAAAGCGTCCGATCAACGGGCGGCCGATGATCACCGAGATCACGAACACCGCGCTGAGCACCAGAGTGCCGAGGACCGGCTGGACGAAGTAGACGAAGCTGCTGCCGCTCGCGATCGCGAACGCGGTGCGCAGGGTGATGCCGATGCTCGCGAGGATCATGATCCCTGGGATCGGCGTGCGACTCGCGAGTCGTCGACCGATGGCGAGGTACGACCAGCCGAGCGCGGCGACGAAGGCGCCGGTCGCGCCGACCAGTGCGAAGACGGCATAGAAGAGCAGCGTCGGTACGAGCGTCGCCTCGATGAGGCTCGGCAGCAGGCGCCGTCCGACGGCACGGAGCACCGCGACCGGGTGCGGGGCTGATCCTCGCGGCATCTCCTCGAGCCCGAGGTCGGGGTTGAGGTCGGGGTCGAGGTCGGGACTTCTCATCACATCGTTCACCCACGCACTCCTTCACGACCGGTCATTGCCGCAACGAGCGGGAGAACAACACCGGTGTTCACCATAAGGTCGCCGAACCATCGATCACCTTCAGGTCGGGTCAAGTTCCGGTGTCGTTCGTCTCGATCGCGCATGGCGCCTCGGCGCCCTCACCGGAGGGCGCCACCGTTGAACATGCGGATGGCCTCGCCGGAAGCAACCGGGTCGCCCTTCGTCACACCGCATCACCGCACCCCACGAACCCAGGCCGAACTGCCCTCGGCCGGGCACGCCAGGAAACACGGGGCCAGGAAACACGGGGGCCAGGAAACACGCGGGTGGCAGACTGCGCCCGTGCCCTACGAGACCGTCACCGGATACTGCTGGCCACAATCGATCGCCGCCGGCGACGACGTCGCGCTGCACCTCTCGTCGGCTGGAGCTCGTGACGTCTCCGTGAGCATCGCCCGGGTCGGGCTCGACCGCGAGGTGGTGTGGTCCGACATCGTGCCCGCAGGCGACCTTCCGACACCCACGGACGCGTCTGCACGCGGGTGCGGGTGGCCTGCGGCCGTCTCGTTGACCTCTGGGGCTGATTGGCGCTCGGGCTACTACGAGGTCGAGTTGACCATCGATGTCGGCGGCAAGCGACGCACCGACCATGCGTTCTTCGTCGTTCGCCCACCGGCGGACTCACCGAACTCGATCCTGCTGCAGCTGTCGACGAACACCTGGCACGCCTACAACGACTTCGGCGGACAGAACCTCTACACCGGCGGTACCACCGCGTCGTTGCAGCGACCGATGGCGCGTGGCTACCTGCACAAGCCGCCGGGCGCCGGTCGACGGGTGACCACCACGCACCCTCCCGACCCCGACATGAACACCCATGTCGGGTACCTCCGCCAGAACCGGCTGTCTCCCTACGCAGGATCGGCCGGCTGGCCCGATTGGGAGTTGCCGTTCCTGCAGTGGGCCGAGCGCGAGGGGTACGGCATCGACGTGTGCACCAACGCCGACCTCGAGGACCACCCCTCCGTACTCGACGGACACCGGCTGATGCTCTCGGTGGGCCACGACGAGTACTGGTCGGGTCCGATGCGCGACACGGTGGAGAGCTTCATCGCTCACGGCGGGAACGTCGCGTTCTTCTCTGGCAACACCTCGTTCTGGCAGGTGCGCCTCGAGCAGCCGACGCCGGAGGGACCGGCAGCGTCGATGGTCGGCTTCAAGGGTCAGTTCAAGCGCGACCCCGTGTTCGACACCGACCGGATCGCCGAACTGACGAGCATCTGGAGCGACCACCTCATCGGTCGGCCCGAGAACCACATGACGGGGGTGAGCTTCTCGCGAGGCGGCTACCACCGGATCGGCAAGCGGGTCACCAACGGCGCCGGCGGTTACACGATCCATCGGCCGGATCACTGGCTGTTCGATGGCACCGGCATCGGCTACGGCGATGTCCTCGGTGCCGATGCGACGATCGTCGGCTACGAGTGCGACGGCTGCGATTTCACCACTCGCGACGGCCTGCCCTACCCCACCGGCAGCGATGGCACACCCGATTCGTTCGTCATCCTGGGCACTGCCCCCGCAGCACACTTCACCCGCACCACCGCAGCTCGGCCGCCGGCGCCGAACGAGCCGGCCGAGGACGAGTTCATCGCAGCCCGCCTGTTCGGTACACGCGATGCAGCGGCGGTCGAACGGATCTCACACGGTCATGCGGTGCTGGGGACCTACACCTCGACTGCCGGAGGCACCGTGGTCACCTCTGGGTGTACCGACTGGGCCCATGGCCTCGCCGGCCGCGATGCCCAGGTCGAGCGGATCACCGCGAACGTGCTCGACCGACTGGGCTGACGAGGGCAGCAGGAGCACTCTTCCCCGGCAGGTGCGCTGCGCCGGTGGCCGCCGGTGTGGTCGTGTCCAGGAATTCGGAGAGCACCTCGATGAAGCGCTCGGGCGCCTCGAGGTGCGGAAAGTGCCCGACGTCGTGGAGGATCTCGAGCCGGCTGTGCGGGATGGCTTCGTGGGCAGCGACAGCGTGGCTCACCGGGATGATGTCGTCGCGGTCGCCCCACACGATCAGCGTGGGGACGTGCGCTGCGAGGTAGAGCCGGTCGAGCGCACTCACGCTCTGGCCGCCCGGTTCGATGACCGTGCGGATGGTGCGGACGAACGCCTTGCGGTTCGGTGCACCGGCAAGGGACGCATACGACCGCCACATCTCGGCCAGGCGCGGGGCCTTCACACCGAAGCCGCTGAGCACCTTGCCTGCTTCGTCGCCGATGTCGGCCACGAAGCGGGGGAAGATCAGCGGCATGAGGTGCTCGGCTCCGGGCAGGGTGACCGAGCGGAGCAACCAGCTGACTTCACGCCCCAGACCACCGCTGCTCACCAGCACCAACCGGTCGCACAGCTCGGGATGCTGATAGGCCAGCTGCATCGCGATCCCTCCGCCGAAGGAGTGCCCGACGATGGTGGCGCTCGATACCCCGAGCACCCTCAGGAAGTCACGCATGCCACTGGCGAACGCACCGAGGGAGTAGTCGCCCATCGGCTTGGCCGATTCGCCGTGACCCAGCAGGTCGGGGGCGATCGTGTCGTAGCGCTCGGCGAGTCGTGGCCGTACCGCACGCCACGTGACCGAACTCCCTGCCAGACCGTGGATCAAGACGATGGCTTCACCGGTACCCGAACGCCGGTACCGCACGTCGTGACCGTGGATCACGACCTGGGACACCTCTGGTTCCAACATTGGTTCTTCCATGTCCTCATCCTTGCTCGGCCGAGGGCCGATGGCAGCTGCCGAAAGTCCTGCAACGAGACGCTGCCGAACGGTCGCCGAGCTCGGCGACCGAGGTGAGCGGCCGGAGCTGCCCGACCGCGATGGGGTTCGTCACGGGACGGGACTCCTGGCCCTGGCGCGATCGTTCGTACGACATGAAGGTCGACACCATGCCTACCGACGCCGGCGAATCAGTCAAGGTCCTGGATGAAACGACATGCCTCGAACTCCTGAGTGACCACGACCTCGGTCGGGTGGCGTTCGCGAACGGACGATTTCCCATGATCCTCCCGGTCAACTACACCTGCTTCGACGGCCTGGTCGTCTTCCGCACCGACGTCGGCGTGAAGCTGGAGAACATCGCGATGAGTCCGGTTGCGTTCGAGATCGATGGCGTCACTCCGACGCACGCCTGGAGCGTTGTCGTGCTGGGTCACGCTCGCGAGGTCACGACGGCTCTCGGCCCGCGCTACGAGGGGCTTCGAGAAGCTCAGATC
>JBILUM010000447.1:0-3348 GCA_044370995.1 Ilumatobacteraceae bacterium
TCGACCGCCACCAACCCGTCACCCCGCACGAGACGGTCCACCGCACGTGGACCCTCGTGGGCGACCATGCGATCGACCGGCCGAACGCCGAGCGACTGCTCGCCGAGCTGCCGTCGTCGGTCGTGCGCGCCAAGGGTCTCGTCGCGTTCCTCGACGATCCCGTCCGTCGGGTGATCCACAAGGTCGGCGCCCGCATCGCCATCTCCGAAGCGTCGTCGGATCCTGCGGTCGATCCCTCACGCGACTCGCCCGTCTGTCGGCTCGTGTTCGTGGCCACCCCGGCACCCGGCCAGGATGCGACCATCTCTCAGCTGGCGGCCGACCTCGGCCTCACCCTCGTCCTCCCGGAGCAGCACGCATGAGCACTTCGATCACCGTCTTCGTCGCGAAGCAGATCATCACGATGAACCGGTCGAATCCGGTGGGCACCCACGTCGCGGTGCGCGACGGAAGGGTGCTCGGCGTCGGCACGCTCGACGAGGTGGCGGCGTGGGGTGAGTACGACCTCGACGACACGTTCCGCGACCATGTGCTCGTCCCCGGCATGATCGAGGTGCATTCGCACTCGTTCGAGGGCATCACCGGCTCGATCCCGTACCAGGGATGGTTCGACCGCATTGCTCCGGACGGGCGCACCCTGCCGGGCATCCGCTCCTTCGACGCGTTGATCGACGACCTCCGCCGTCTCGACGCAGAACTCGACGACCCCGACGAGCCGCTCGTCACCGTCGGCTTCGACCCGGTCTACTTCGACGGCGCTCGTCTCGACCGCACCCACCTCGACGCGGTGTCCCTCACGCGACCGATCTTCCTGTTCCACGCGAGCGCCCATCTGGCCACGGTGAACACGGCGATGCTGCGGGTCAGCGGCATCACGCGGGAGACGCCCGCGACCGGCGTCGTCCGTGGCCCGGACGTCGAACCGAACGGCGAGCTCCAGGAGATGCCCGCGATCTCGCTCGCCGCCACGGCCGTCTCGAAGCTGTTCCGGATCATCAGCCGCGAGGACACGATCTGGAACTTCGGACGTATGGCCCGACAGGTCGGGGTCACGTCCGTCGGCGACCTGGCAGGCCAGCTGCTCGCCGCACCCCATCTCGTCGAGCGGTGGACTCGGATCGTCAACGACCCCGCCTTCCCCGCTCGCGTGACCGTGCACAACCTCGGGTCGTCGCCGGGGTCCGACGGCGACTTCGAGTCGACCGCCCGCGACCTCGCGACCCTGCGCGAGACCCAGCAATCCGACAAGCTCCGCTTCCCCGGGGTGAAGTTCGTGCTCGACGGATCGATCCAGGGATGGACCGCGGTGATGAACTGGCCCGGGTACATCACGGGCACCGATCACGGCCAGATGCTCACCGTGCCCGAGCAGTTCGTCGACTGGGCGCGACCGTTCCACCGGGCCGGCATCCCCATCCACATCCACTGCAACGGCACGGCCACCATCGACCTGGCGATCGACACCGTCGACCAGCTGCTCCGCGAGTACGCATGGCTCGACCACCGCCACACCGTCCAGCACTCGCAGCTCACCACCGAGGCGCAGTTCCGGCGGATGAAGAACCTCGGGATGTGCGCCAACATCTTCGCCAACCACCTCTGGTACTGGGGCGACGTCCACTACGAGCGCACGGTCGGCCCCGAGCGGGCGAACCGTCTCGAACCGTCCGGCACCGCGACCCGTGTCGGCGTGCCGTTCTCGCTGCACAGCGACGCCAACGTCACCCCGCTCGGTCCGCTCCACCTCATCTGGTGTGCCGTGAACCGTCTCACGCCGAAGGGGCGGGTGCTGGGCGAGCACGAGAAGATCAGCGCGTACGACGCGCTGTGGGCCGTCACCCAGGGCGCCGCATACCAGCTGCACCTCGACCACCTGATGGGCAGCATCGAGTGCGGCAAGTACGCCGACTTCGCGGTGTTGGCCGAGTCGCCGCTCGACGTCGACCCGTTGCACATCCGCGACATCGAGGTGTGGGGCACGGTGCTCGGTGGGGTGAAGCAGCAAGCCGAGTGAGCGCTCACGACGACGCGGGCCCGGTCGTGGACAGCGCCACGGCGTGACCTAGCGTCGCCGCCGCTCGGCCGATCGTCATTGGGGGCGACCCGGCCATCGAACACGAGGAGCGAGCGTGCACAGTTTCGATCTGCAGGGGAAGGTCGCCGTCGTCACCGGAGGCGGTCAGGGCATCGGCGAGGGGATCGCGAAGACGTTCGCCGGTGCGGGCGCCGCGGTCGTGATCGCGGCGCGTCATGTCGACCGCGTGCAGCGGGTGACCGACGAGATCAACGCCGGCGGCGGTCGGGCGATCGCCGTGCCCACCGACGTCACCGACACGGCCGCGCTCACGGCACTGGCTGATGCCGCCGTGACCACGTTCGGGCGCCTCGACGTGTGGGTGAACAACGCCGGTGGCTCCACCGTGCGCACCCCGCTGCGCGAGCTCTCCGACGAGGACTGGGACGCCTGCATCCGGCTCAACCTGACGGCCGTGTGGAAGGCCTCGATGATCGCCGCCGAGCGCATGACCGAGGGCGGCACGATCATCAACGTCACGTCGCCGGCCGCCACGCGCGGCGTGCCCGGCAGCGGCCACTACGGCGCGGCCAAGGCAGGCGTGAACTCGTTGACGATGACGATGGCGCTCGAGCTCGCACCCACGATCCGGGTGAACGGCGTCGCCCCCGGCTACGTGCCGACCGAGGTGATGATGACGGCGTTGTCGATGGACGTGCCCGCCCTCGAGAAGATGGCCGACTCGCGCATCCCGCTGAAGCGGCTCGGCACCCCCGACGACATCGCCGCCGCCGCGCTGTACCTCGCCTGCGACGGCGGCAGCTGGGTCACCGGCCAGACGATCACGGTGGCCGGCGGCCTCTGACCGTTCCATCGCGACGGGCGCCACAGCGTTCGAAGCCGCGCAGACCGTGAGCTGCGAGATGGCACTCGCGCTCGGACTCGACCCGGTGTGCTTCACGAGGCGGAGGAAATCTCGGTCGGGCCGGTAACGAAACGCGATCGAGCGGTCCCTGTACACCACGATGGGGGTCGTGGGACAGCTGCGCGTCGAGGTCGTGTACCGACGCGACCATGCGCGCCTGTGGCGCTCGCTGCTCGCCTTCACCGGCGACCCCGAACTCGCGAGCGAGGCCGAGGCCGAGGCGTTCGCCCAGGTGTTGCGGCGCGGCGAGGCCGTGCAGGACGTCGCCGCGTGGGTGTGGCGGTCGGCATTCCGCATCGCCATCGGCCTCCTCGGAGCGGCCCGCTCCCACGACGAGTTCGTCCGACGGCTGGCGGAGGACTCGCGCATCGAGCCGTCGCACGCGGAGTTCATCGCGCTGCTCGGCTCG
>JBILUM010000448.1:0-3343 GCA_044370995.1 Ilumatobacteraceae bacterium
CATCTCGTACTCCGGCCCCGTCCAGCCGCAGTACGCCGTGGGCGGCCTGAAGACGATCCAGATCAAGACGATCAACTTCGACAAGGCGAACAGCTCGCAGCTCCTCGACGGTGATGCCGACATGGCCTACATCGGCCTCGGCGACGTCATCAAGGACTCGGCTGCGATCCCGTTGGTCTCGGTCATGAAGACCCTCGACAAGGACCCGCAGATGGTGATGTGGGACCCGACGCAGTTCGACATCCAGAAGCCCGATGACATCGCCACCTCCGGCGCCAGCGTCCTCCACTTCCCCGGCCCCGCCTACATCGACTTCATGATCGGCAAGGGCTACATGACCGCCGATCAGAGCGACCCGAGCTACGACGGTTCGGATGCCAAGTGGGTCGCGGAGGGTGGCGCGCTGATCCAGCAGGGTTTCGCTTCCAACGAGGTCTACAAGTACGAGAACGAGATCAACTGGAAAGAGGGCGCGCCCGCCGATGTCAGCTACTACACCGTGGGTGAGCTCGGCTTCGACAACTATCCCGCAGCGTTGACGATGCTGCAGAGCCGGGCCACCGAGCTCGACGCCTGCCTCACGCTGCTCGTGCCGAAGATGGCGCAGGCGTGGGTCGACTTCTTCAACGACCCGAAGCCGATCACCGATGCGATGATCGACATCAACGTCGCGCACGACGGCTTCTGGGGTCTGAGCGCTGAGATCAACGAGGCCGGCCTTGCCGTCGTCGAGGAGAAGCAGATCGGTGCGAACAGCGCCGACGGCACCTACTGCTCGATCGATCCCGATCGTGCCGCAGGCATCTACGACACCGTCTCGGCGATCTACGAGGCGCAGGGCGTCGAGATCGGGCCCGACGTCACCACGATGTACACGAACAAGTACTGCGAAGGTGCCCCGGGTCGCTGACCCGACGCCACGGCGCACACGAACACGAGCGAGGGGGCCGGGCGACCGGCCCCCTCGCCGCGTCTCACCCCGTTTCGTGAGCGACACGCGCACATGCGGCGCGTTCCGCTCACGAAGCGGGTCAGCGGTAGGCGCAGAGGTCGAAGGGGTTGCCGTCGGGGTCGGCGAGGTTGACGATCGAGCCGTACGACTCGTGCCGCGGAGCCGACAGCTCGGTCGCACCGAGGCCGATCAACCGCAGCCGCTCCGCCTCGAACTCCTCCGGCGCACAGGCCAGGTCGAGATGCGTGCCACCCGGTCGGTGCGCTCCGCGCTGCAACCCGATGCGGCGCACCCCGTCGCTCGACGACAGCACGATCCAACGATCGCCGTCCTCGCGCTCGGTCTCGACCAGTCCGAGTGCATCGGACCAGAACCGGGCCAGTCGATCGGTGGCCGGCGAGTCGATCGTGACGAGGTCGAATCGCGTTGCCATGCTCACGCCCCCGAGTCGACCGGGCGAGCGAGTTCGAGCACGACCTGCAGCAGCACATCCGCGCCGGCCTGAAGATCGGCAGCATCGGTGAACTCGGCGATGTTGTGCGACAGGCCGTTCACGCTCGGCACGAACACCATCGAGGTCGGGCACACCCGAGCCAGCATCTGGGCGTCGTGGCCGGCGCCGCTCGGCATCCGCAGTGTGGAGTGCCCGAGCCGCGTCGCCGTCGCCTGCACCAGCTCGACCATCCGCTCGTCGAACTCGACCGGCTCGAAGCGTGCGAGCACGCGCCGCTCGACGGTGACGCCCTCGTCGGCGGCGAGGGTCTCGCACAGGTGCTCGAAACGCCGCTCGGCCTGCTGCAGCAGGTGTTCGTCGGTGTTGCGCAGGTCGACGGTCATCGTCACCTTCGCCGGCACCACGTTCACCAGGTTGGGACTGAACTCGCAGCGACCCACCGTGGCCACCTGGGTGCCGCCCATCTGGCGGGCGATCGCCCGCACACCGGCGGTGATCTCGGCCGCCACGTACCCGGGGTCGACCCGCAACCGCATCGGCGTGGTGCCCGCGTGAGCGGAACGACCCGTGATGGTCAGCTCGGTCCACGAGATGCCCTGCACGCCGGTGACGACACCGATGGTGATGCCCTCGTCCTCGAGGACGGGTCCCTGCTCGATGTGGAGTTCGACGAACGCGTGCGGAGCACCTGCGACCGGGCACGGCGTCGGCCCGGCGTAGCCGATACGGGTGAGCTCGTCGCCGAGCCGGGCTCCGTCGTCGGCTGCCCGGACATCGAGTGCTTCCTCCAGCGCCATCCCACCCACGTACACGAGGCTGCCGAGCATGTCCGGTTGGAACCGGGCGCCTTCCTCGTTCGTGAAGTACGCGACCGCTACCGGATGCTGCGTGCGGATGCCGTGATGATCGAGCGTCTCGATCACCTCGAGGCCGCCGAGCACGCCGAGATTGCCGTCGAAGCGACCGCCGGTTCGGACCGTGTCGATGTGCGACCCCATCATCACCGGGGCGAGCGCCGGGTCGTCGCCCGCGCGGACACCGACCACGTTGCCGACCGCATCGATGGTGACCGACAGACCCAGATCGCGCATCCAGCCGATCACCAGGTCGCGGCCGAGTCGGTCGTCGTCGGTGAGGGCGAGCCGTGCGCAGCCCCGTTCACCGTCGGGCCCGTGCACCGCACCGATCTCGCCGAGCGCGTCGAGCCGGGAGACCAGGCGATCGATGTCGATGTGCAGTGCACCGTGGTCGATGGTCATGTCGTCGTCCCCTTTGTCCGATGCCGATCCGGATCTGATTCAGCGACCGAAGTCGAACACGGCGATCTCGCGCAGCGCCTCGCCGAACGCCTGCACCGCCCCGTCGAACAACTGCTTGCCGAGCTCGGCCGTCGCATGGGTGGGATCGCCGACGTAGCCGTCGGCGTTGAAGTCGTTCGACAGCCACCCGAAGCTCACCCGGCCGCCGAAGCGCACGTACCGGTTGAGCGCGATCTTCTCGGGCACGCGCCGCTCGGCCAGCTCCATCCGCACCAGTTCGGGCGCGAGGTGCAGCATGATCGACGTCTCGTCGGTGCCGCCGTGCACCCCCATGCCCAGCTCGTTCGCCGGCGAGGTGCCGCCCTGGTCGGGCGGGACGCCGGGATGGGCGAGGAACGTGCGCAGGCCGTGCGCGAGCCGCACCTCGCGGATCGCGACGTTGGCCAGCGCGCTGTTGCCGCCGTGACCGTTGAAGAACACCAGGCGCTCGGCCGGGGTGGTGGCGATGCAACGACCGATGTCGTCGAGCACCGACAGCAGCGTGTCGGCCGACAACCAGATCGTGCCCGGCGACCACGCGTGCTCATTGGACTTCGTGTACTGCAGCGTCGGCAGGAGCCATGCGTCCACCTCGTCACCGAACTGGTCGATCGCAGCCTCGGCGACCGCGGTCGCGAT
>JBILUM010000021.1:0-12124 GCA_044370995.1 Ilumatobacteraceae bacterium
GAAGGCGACCTTGTCGCCACGGCCGGCCAGGACGTGACGATCCAGGCAGTTGTACGAGACGTTGAGCTGCCCGCCGACGAACCACTTCGAGAACGGCAGGTCCCACTCGCAGATCGTCTCCCAGTCAGTGCTCCAGTCGACGAGTTCGGCCGCCTGCTTCGCCCAGAAGCCCAGGTCGTCCTGCGCCGCGTCGTCGTACATGAAGGTGCCGGCCACCAGGGCCTGGTCCTTGAACGCCTCCGACGGTGGGAACCTGCGGTTCTCCCACTGCAGTGCATCGATCGCATTCGAACTGTGGTCGCTCATGACCTCGGTACCCCCTCAGACGCAACGCGTGTGGAGCCCGACCGTAGCAAAGGTCCTGCGAACGCCGTTCGGTCGTCCGCTCGGCGCAATCGGTCGGTGCTGCTCTGCCCCGGTCGGCCCCGGTCGGCCCCGGTCGGGCACAGCAGCTTCCTCGTCCACGCAGCCGATCGATGAACAGCGGTCTAGATCTCGACCTGTGACCCGACCTCGAACACCTTGTCGGCCGGCAGGTTGAAGAACCGGCTCGCGCTGTCGGCGCCGCGGTTCAGCAGCACGAACAGGTGCTCGAGCGCAGGGTGCATGCCGGGCGCCTTGCCGGCCACGATCGACTCGCGTCCGATGAAGTAGGTGGCGTCGTTCGGATCGAAGTGGATCTCGCGGTGGTCGATCTGCGACAGCGCCAGCGGCACGTCCGGCTCCTCCATGAAGCCGAACGTCAGCAGCACCTGGAACACACCGGGCTCGACCTTGGAGATCCGGTGCCGCTCGTCGGCATCGACACGGGGCGCCTCGTCGGTGTCGACCGACACGATCAGCGTGTTCTTGTGCAGGACCTTGTTGTGTCGCAGGTTGTTGACGAGGGCGGGTGGTGCCTTGCCGAGATCCTTGAACATGAACACCGCTGTGCCGGCGACACGCTTGATGTCGGACGCCTCGTCGAGGACCTCGGCGATCGGGCGCTCGCCGCGGTGGATGCGAGCGGCGACCAGCGCACGACCTTTCCGCCACGTCTGCATCTGCACCATCAGCACGATCGCGACCACGAGTGCGAACCAGCCGCCCTTGGGGATCTTCACGATGTTCGCACCGAGGAAGCCGAGCTCGATGACGAACAGCGGGATGCACACGGCGAATGCCTTCCAGCGCTCCCACTTCCACCGATCGACCAGCACCTTGAAGAAGATGAGGGTGGTGATCGCCATCGTCATGGTGACCGCGATGCCATACGCGGCGGCGAGGTGCTCGCTCGACCGGAACCCGAGCACGAGGCCGACGCACACGACCATCAGCAACCAGTTGACGAGCGGCACGTAGATCTGACCGGACTGCTGGTGCGACGTGTGCCTGATCGCGACGCGCGGCAGGTAGTCGAGCTGGACCGCCTGGGCGGTGAGCGAGAACACGCCGGAGATGAGCGCCTGTGACGCGATGACCGTCGCCATCGTCGCGAGCAGCACGAGTGGCAGCTTCAGCGCTTCGGGGGCCATGAGGAAGAAGAACCGCTTGTCGACGACCTCGGGGTTGGCCATGAGGAACGCCCCCTGGCCCCAGTAGTTGAGCACGAGCGACGGGAGCACCATGCCGTACCAGCCGTACATGATCGGCTTGCGACCGAAGTGGCCCATGTCGGCGTAGAGCGCCTCGCCGCCGGTGACGACCAGGAAGATCGACCCGAGCGAGAGGAAGGCCTTCAGTGGCTCGTGAGTGAAGTACTGGAGGGCGTAGATCGGGTTGATCGAGCCGATGATCTCGGGGCCGTCGGCGATCTTCGAGAGGCCGAGCAGCGCCAGCGTGGCGAACCACACCATCATGATCGGGCCGAACACCTTGCCCATCGCGCCGGTGCCGCGGCTCTGCACCAGGAACAGCAGGATGAGGATGCCGATGGAGATCGGGATGACCGCGTCGGCGAAGGACGTGTTCACCTCTTCGAGACCCTCGACCGCGCTGAGCACCGAGATCGCCGGCGTGATCGCACCATCGCCGTAGAGCAGGGCCGTTCCGAAGATGCCGAGCGCGACGAGCAGACCGGCCTTGGTGACCTGAGGTTCGCGCTTGCGCATCACGAGTGCGGTGAGGGCGAGGATGCCGCCCTCACCCTTGTTGTCGGCTCTCATCACGAACATGAGGTACTTGATCGAGATGATGATGATCAACGACCAGAACGCGAGCGAGCAGATGCCGTAGACGTTCGCCTTGTCGACGACCATCTCGTGGCCCTTGCCGTTGAAGGCCTCTCGCAACGAGTACAGCGGGCTCGTGCCGATGTCGCCGTAGACCACGCCGAGCGCACCGAGCGCGAGCATCGCAGTGCCGGCCTTCGTGTGCGCGCCGTGGCCGTGGCCGTGCCCGACGTCGCCACCGGCGTCGGTCAGGTCGGCAGCGTGTTGGTCTTCGTGCTCCTTCGCCAGCGAGACTGACTCGGGGCCGGCGGTCTGATCGGATCCCACAGGACTGCGACGCTACTCCTCACGCGCCGACCTTCCCCACCACAGCGACGCTCATCGCCGCCGCTGCGTCCTCAGCCGGTCAGCGCGACCACTCGAGCGCGAGGAAGCCTCCGAGGCCGGCCGGGTCGAGCAGTGCCTCGGCCTCCCGCACGCGGCTGCGCATCTTCATCGCGGCGACCGTCGGTGCCGACGCGGACGCCTCCCAGGCGGCCCGGCCTTCCTCCACCAGGTCGTCGATCCCCCACCGTCGGAGGAACTGCTCCTGCGTGCGGACGACGTCGGGTTCGGGCAGCTGGTCGAGCGCCACCTGGGTGGTCACGTCCTGCCCGCCCGGATCGCTGAGGTAGTGCCCGCCACGCTCGTGGCCCCGGTAGGTGCGGAGCCACGCCCGCCAGGGCGTCGCGGCCAACTCTGCGCTCCGGGGCGTGACGTAGTCGATGCACAGCAGCCGCCCGGCCGCGATCGAGCCGATGGTCGTCTCCACCCACGAGCGAGCCGCCTGCTGCCACGGCACGCGGGCGCCGTGTGGCGGCGCGTCGGGGAGCCACGACGGCGGATCGGCGAGGGGAACGAGCACCTCGAGCAGTCGACCGGGTTCGCCCGAGGCGACGGTCACGTGCGATTCGCGCCACCGGCCGTCGAACACCAGCAGCCGGAACGGGAGGTTGTCGAGCAACTCGTTGGCGAGCACCACGCCGGTGATCGGGCGATCGGCACGTTCCTCGAGCCCGCCGACCGACCGAACGCCCTCGGGGTGGGCGGCGCGCTGCAGCGCGCCCGCCTCGACCGCGGTGTACGGATGGCTCACTGCGCTCGTCGCGCGCCAGTGGGCCAGGATCGAGCGAGCGAGGGTGCCCGGTCCTGCGCCGACCTCGATGACCTCGAAGTCGTCGGGACGACCGAGCCGATCGAACTCGGCATCGATCCACGCGGCGAGGACGGTGCCGAACAACGGCCCGACCTCGGGTGACGTGAGGAAGTCACCACGTCGGCCGGCCCGACCGACGCCGGTGTAGAAGCCGTTCGGACCGTAGAGGGCCAGCGACATGAACTCGTCGAAGCGGAGCGAGCCACCGGCGACGTCGATCGCGCGGCGGATGTCGTCGACGGCGCTCGAGGCGCCGTGAGGATCAGCCTCCGAGGGCACCGGTGAGATCGCTGAGGTCGCCGAAGCGGCCGACCAGATCGGGCAGCACGCCGAGCACGATCGTCGCAGCGCAGGTGATGACGAGCGCCGCCTGGATCGACGACGGTGTACGGATCGGCGTGACGTCGCCATCGGGGACCGGCTTCATCCAGATCTCGCGCATCACGGTGATGTAGTACGCCGCGGCGATCACGGTGTTGATCGCCGCGATGATCGCGATCGAGTAGCCCCAGTTCGTGCCGGCGTCGAGGACGGCCTTGAAGGCGCCGAACTTGGCGAACCAGCCACCGAGCGGCGGGATGCCGGCCAGCGATGCGAGGAACAGGGTCATGAGCACGCCGAGCGCCGGGGCGTACGAGAAGAGCCCGCCGAAGCTGGAGATCTCGCCGCTGCGGGTCTTCTTCGAGACCGCGATGACGACGGCGAAGGCACCGAGGTTCGTTGCGGCGTACACCACGAGGTAGACCACCACGGCCTTGAGCGCCGACTCGCCGACGCCGGCCACGCCGGCAACCGTGAGCGGCATGAGGATGAAGCCGCCCTGGCTGATGCTGGAGTAGGCGAGCATGCGGACGATGTTCGTCTGGCGCAGCGCGAGCAGGTTGCCCACCGTCATCGACGCCGCCGACAGCACCCAGATGAAGGGCTGGTACACGTCGGAGGCCAGCGGGAACGCAAGGAACACCAAGGTCGTGAGGGCCACGAAGCCGGCGGCCTTGGACGCCACGCTCAAGAACGCGGTGACCGGCGTGGGCGCACCCTCGTACACGTCCGGTGCCCACTGGTGGAACGGGACGGCGCTCACCTTGAACGCGAAGCCGACCACGATGAACACCACGGCGAGCGCCTCGATGCCGCTGAACTGTCCGTTGGCGGTGATCGCCGGACCGATCTCGCTGAGCAGCGTGGTGCCGGTGACGCCGTAGAGCAGGCTCATGCCGTAGAGCATGATCGCCGAGGCGAACACACCGAGGAGGTAGTACTTCATGCCCGCCTCGTTGCCCTTGCTGTTGCGCTTGTTCCACGCAGCGAGCATGTAGGCCGGGATCGACAGGAACTCGAGCGCCACGAAGATGCTGATGAGGTCGCGCGACGACGCCATCATCACCATGCCGAGCACGCTGGTGAGCAGCAGCACGTAGTACTCGCCCTGGTGATACCTGCCGCTCTCGATCTCGTCGGAGCTCATCAGCACGACCACGTAGCCGGCGATGAGGAACAGCGCCTTCAGGATGAGCGCGTACTCGTCGATCACGTAACGGCCGTCGAGCACGTCGCCGCTGAGGCCGTATCGGACGTCGCCACCGATGACGGCGAGCGTGACCACCGGGATGAATGCACCGAGCAGCACGAAACCGGCCAGCGTCGACGTGATCCAGCGCTGGCGCTCCTCGACGAACAGGTCGACGATCAGCACGAGGCAGATGCCCACGGCGAGGACGATCTCGGGCGCGAGCGCGTGATAGTCGGCTACCGGCGGCGTGAAGTCCCCGGCTGCTGCGAGGAGGGATGCGATCACTTGTTGAACACTTCCACGAGCTGGGTGACCGCCGGATCCATGACCTTGAACATCAGCTGCGGGTACACACCGAGGACCACGATCGCGATGAGCAGCGGGGTCCAGGCGATCCACTCGAAGACGTTGACGTCGTGGATGTCGTCATGGTGTTCGTCGTTGCCGGCGGCGCCGACGGCGTGCGCGTGGCCGTGACCGATGAACTCCGGGCTGGGCTCACCGAACGCGGTGCGCTGGTACAGCCAGAGGAGGTAGCCGGCGGCGAGCACCGTGCCGAGGGCGGCGATGACCATGAGCACCCGGAACAGCGTCTCGTTGAGCGCCGGCGCCGGGTTGTAGGCGCTGAGGATGGCCGGGAACTCGCCCCAGAAGCCGGCGAGGCCGGGCAGGCCGAGCGAGGCCATCGCACAGAAACCGAGGATCCAGCCGAGCTTGGGCATCTGGATCAACAGCCCGCTGAGGCGCCGGATCTCGAGCGTGTGGTAGCGCTCCTTGATGCTGCCGGCGCAGAAGAAGAGCATGCCGGTGATGAGGCCGTGGGCGACCATGCCGAACAGCGCGGCGTTGATGCCGAGCGACGTGAGCGTCGAGATGCCGAGCATCACGAAGCCCATGTGCGCGACCGACGAAAAGGCGATGAGCCGCTTCATGTCGGTCTGGGCGAGGCAGCCGAGTGCGCCATAGATGATGCCGATCACGGCGAGCACGCCGATCACCGGAGCCCACTTGACGGCGGCCTGCGGCAGGATCGGGATGGCGATGCGAACGAAGCCGTAGGTCCCCAGCTTCAGCAGGATGGCCGCGAGGATGACCGAGCCCTGGGTGGGGGCCTGGGTGTGGGCGTCGGGCAGCCAGGTGTGGAACGGGAACATCGGCACCTTGACGGCGAAGCCGATGAACATGCCGGCGAAGATCCAGATGGCGATGTCCTCGTCGATGTTGATGCCCTGCTCGACGAGGTACGGGATCGAGAAGCTCACGCCGTCGGTCTGGTAGAAGAGCGCCAGGAAGGCGACCAGCATCAGCGCCGAGCCGAACATCGTGTAGAGGAAGAACTTGAGCGACGCGTACTGGCGCTGCTCACCGCCCCACACACCGATCATGAAGTACATCGGCAGCAGCACCACTTCGAAGAAGACGAAGAACAGGATGAGGTCCTGGGCGATGAAGGTGCCCGCCATACCGGTCTGCAGCACCAGCATCAGGATGAGGAAGGCCTTGGGGTTGCCGGGCGACGGGATGTGATCCCAGCTGTAGATCATCACCAGCACGGTGATCACCATCGACAGGAAGTACAGCGGCAGGCTGATCCCGTCGAGGCCGATCGTGTAACCGCTCTTGATGACGCTGATCCACTCGGTGTTCGCGTAGAACTGGAGCTGCTCGGCCTTGTCGTAGTCGAACTGGATGAGGGTGTAGATGCCCACACCCAAGGTGCCCACCGCCGTCACGAGTGCCACCTGCTTGTGCAGGAGTTCCTCGCGCTTCGGGATGAGCAGCATCACCAGCACGCCGGCGAGGGGCAAGAAGGTGCCCAGGCTCAGCAGCCAGTTCTGATCGGAGATGACGTCCATGGTTCAGCTGTCCTCAGATGTTGACGATGACGAGTACGAGCGCACCGATTGCTGCGGCACCGAACAGCAACGCTCCATACTGGTTGACCTTGCCTGACTGCAGGGGGCGCAGCGCGCCGCCCGTACCGGACGCGGCCTTGCCGCTGCCGTCCACCGCGAGTCCGTCGATCGCACCCTGATCGACGTACCTGTAGAGCCACTCGCCGCTGCGGCGACCACCCTTGCCGAACGCGTTGACGACGGCGTCGATGACGTTCTGGTTGACCCAGTTCGCCGCCTTTGCGATCGGATGGGCGACGGCATGCACGATGACGTTCTCGTAGAGCGCATCGAGGTAGTACTTGTTGACGAGGAAGCGGTGGCCGGCGCCGAGCACCTTGTTGCGCTGCGTGAGGCCCTTGAGCCTGGAGCGCCGATCGCCGTAGACGAGGGTGCACAGCAGGAAGCTCAGCGCGTACGCGGTGAAGACGATGACGGTGGCCACGCCGGCCTTGGCCCACGAGAACGGCGCATGGGTGACGGCCGGGAAGATGCACACCTCGCCCGACGGAGGCGCCTCGAACCCGCAGACCTGTTCGCCGGTGGCAGCGGCGCGTGGGGCGACGGCGATCGACTGACCGAAGCCGCTGACGAGGATCGCGTCGTCCGCGATCGGCGTGCTCGCCGGCTCGACCCAGAGCTTGAGCTTCTCGAAGCTCTCGCCGAACGCCGGCGCCTGGAGGAAGCCGGCGAAGATCGACAAGAACGCGAGGATGCAGATCGGGATCAGCAACAGCTTGCCCGACTCGTGCGGGCCGTGGTGCTCTCCGTGGGCGTCGTGCGTGTCGTGGGCGTCGTGCGTGTCGTGGCCACCTGAGTGGGCCAGGGCGAGCCCGTGATCCGCGGCATCGGCGTGACCGGCGTGACCGGCGTGGGCGAGCGCGTGCACCTGCTCGTCGTCGTGGGCCTGCTCGTGCTCTTCGGCGTGGTCGTCGTGACCGTGCTCACCCGCAGCCGCACCGCGCGGCTTGCCGAAGAAGGTGAGGTAGGTGGCACGGGTCATGTACGCCGCGGTGAGGAACGCCGACAGGAACCCGATGTAGAAGAAGACGTCGTAGCCGTTCTTGCCCACCGTCGCGATGATCTCGTCCTTCGACCAGAAGCCGGCGAGGAACGGGAAGCCGGTGAGGGCTGCGGTGGCGATCATCCAGCAGGCGAAGGTGACCGGCATCACCTTGCGCAGTCCGCCCATGTCCTTCTTCATGTCGAAGCTGTGGTGCGATCCCGAGTGTGCGACCGACCCGGCGCACAGGAACAGGCAGCACTTGAAGAACGCGTGGGTGAACACGTGGAACACCGCGGCGATCCAGGCGCCGGCGCCGAGGCCCATCATCATCAGACCGAGCTGGCTGACGGTGGAGTAGGCCAGCACCTTCTTGATGTCGTTCTGCACGAACGCGAGGAACGCGGCGACCAGCGTGGTGATGCCACCGATGACGACGATGAAGTTGACGCTCGAGTCGGGGATGGAGAAGCCCTCCCAGAACACCGGGTACACACGGGCGACGAGGAACACACCGGCGACGACCATGGTGCTCGAGTGGAGCAGCGAGCTGACCGGGGTGGGGCCTGCCATGGCGTCGGGGAGCCAGGTGTGCAGCGGGAACTGACCGCTCTTGCCGATGCAGGCGATGAACAGCGCGACCGAGGCCCACAGCAGCACGTTGTGCGACGCCTCACCCGACAGCGCCCAGGCGTTGATCGCCTGGATGCTGAAGCCGTTCGAGCCGAACATGTCCTGCGCGTAGGCGTTGGCGCCGAAGAAGACGATCGCCGTTCCGACGAGCAGCCCCATGTCACCGACGCGCACCGTGAAGAACGCCTTGAGCGCAGCCCGGCTGTTCGCCTTGTCCTCCCACCAGTGACCGATGAGCATGAACGAACAGAGGCCCATGATCTCCCAGCCGAGGATCAGCTGGACCATGTTCTCGGCGAGCACCATCGTGAGCATGCCGCCGGAGAACAGCGTGAGCGAGGCGAAGAAGTGCGTGTAGCGACGATCGCCGCGCACGTACTCGAGGGAGAAGATCTGCACGAGGCAGGAGATGAACGCGACGAGGATGAGCATCATCACGGCCAGGCCGTCGATGTGCTGGCCGAGGCCGAACTCGAGCCCGCCGCTCTGCCACCACGTCCAGCTCTTGATGACGGGGGCGACGTAGGAGGCCTCTTCCCCGCTGGATGCCGCCGTGAGGCTGCGACCGAATCCGGCGATGCCGCGCGCGAGCGCGCCGCCCTCGTGGCCGCCCTGCGCGGAGTCGACACGCTGGATCCACTGGTAGGTGGTGCCGATCGACAGGGCGAGGGCACCGGCCATGCTGGCGATGCCGATCTCGCTGCCGCGCATCGGCATCCGCTTGCCGAACAGGATGATGAGCGCGAACCCGATGACCGGGACGACCGGGATCAGCCACGCGTGCTCGAGGAACCAGCCGCTCGAGACTGCTGCAGTTTCGGCGAGCACGGGTCAGCCCTTCATCTCGGAGAGTTCGTCGAGCGAGATGCTCTTGCGGTTGCGGTAGATGAGCAGCACCATCGCGAGGCCCACACCGACCTCGGCGGCGGCCACGGCGATGATGTACAGCGCGAAGGTGTTGCCGTCGACGTTGCCGTGCAGCATCGAGAACGCGAGCAGGTTGATGTTCACCGAGTTGAGGATCAACTCGATGCTCATCAGCACCATGACGGCGTTCTTGCGGGCGATGACGCCGTAGACGCCGATGCAGAACAGCACCGCGCCGAGCAGCAGGAAGTTGTTGATCAACATCGCGGCCTCAGTCCTTCCTGGCCAGCACGATGGCGCCGATGACAGCGGCGAGGAGCACGAACGACAGCGCCCAGAACGGCAGCAGGTACGGCTTGAAGATGCTGTCGCTGACCGCCTGGATCGAGACCTGGTTGCCGTCCTGCGGGAGCCTGGTGTCCTCGAACCCGTCGATGAGCACCCACGACATGACACCGAGCATCAGCAGCGCCACCGGCACGCCGAGCAGGGCGTTCTTGTTGTTGAGGTCACCATCCTGGCCGAGCTTGGCCCGGGTGAGCATGACGCCGAACAGGAACAGCACCATGACGGCACCGACGTAGACCAACACCTGCGTGACGGCCACGAACTCGGCGGCGAGGAGGAGGTACTGGGCGGCGGCACCGGCGAGCACGAGCACGAGCGCCAGAGCTGCGTGCACGACGTTCTTGCTGGTGACCACCTTGAGGGCGCCGACGATCATGACCGCGGCGATGATGCCGAAGCCGATGTTCTGGGCCACGTAGATGTCGTCGGCGAGGATCACGGCGCTCACTTCTTCTTCTTCTCCGCGCCGGCCTCGAGCTCGGGCGCCTCGGGCACCGTCTCCATCCACTCGCCGAGCTTGGTCTTGTCGTGCAAGAGGTCGGCGATGCGGGGCTCGCTGTACTCGTACTCCGGGCTCCAGAAGAGCGCGTCGAACGGGCACACTTCGACGCAGATGCCGCAGTACATGCACAGCGCGTAGTCGATGTCGAAACGGTCGAGCTTGTTCACCTTGCGCGGTGCGCCACCGGCGCGGCGCGGCGGTGCGAGCTCCTTGTGACCCTCGATGTAGATGCACCAATCGGGGCAGCTGCGGGCGCAGAGCATGCACGACGTGCAGTTGTCCTCGCGGAGGGCGATGACGCCACGGGCCCGAATGGGCGGCGCCTCCTTCTCGTGCGGGTACTGCACGGTGGCGGCACCGCCGCCCAACTTCTTCGGCTTCACGGTCTGCACGAAGGTGTTGAGCGTGACCGACATGCCCTTGCCGTACTCGTTGTAGCGATCCTTCAAGAACCCCATCAGAAGGCCACCTTCAAGATCGCGGTCAGCGTGATGTTCACCAGTGACACGGGGATGAGCACCTTCCAGGCGAAGCGCTGCAACTGATCCTCACGAAGACGGGGATAGCTGAAACGCACCCACATGATCAGGAACGACAGGGCGAGCATCTTGCCGATCATGATCAGCGGACCGACGATGTTCATCCAGTCGTCGACCGCATCCATCGAGTCCCAGCCGAACCAGCTGAACGGGACGCCCCAACCACCGAGGAACAACACGCTCGCGATGAGGGCGAAGATGCCGACGTTGGCGAACTCGGCGATGAAGAAGATGAGGAAACGGAAGCCCGAGTACTCGGTCATGTAGCCGGACACGAGCTCGCTCTCCGCGACCGGCATGTCGAACGGGGTCTGGGTGAGCTCGGCCTGCACGGCGATCATGAACACGCCGAAGCCGACGAACTGGGTGAGGACGTACGGGTTGCCGAGGCCGTCCCAACCGAAGATCGACCCGTGGTTCTGGGCGAACACGATCTCCTGCATGTTCATCGAGCCGGCCTGAATGACCACACCGACGACGGCGAGCACCATCGGGAGCTCGTAGGCGATGAGCTGACCGGCGGCGCGGAGACCGCCGAGGAGCGAGTACTTGTTGGCGCTCGACCAGCCGGCGATCAGGATGCCGAGCACGCTGACCGAGCTGACGGCCAAGAAGTAGAACACGCCCGCCTCGAAGTCGGTGAAGAAGGCGTCGGGGCCGAACGGCACCACCGCCACGAGGATGAAGGTGCTCACCAGCACGATCAGCGGGGCGATCTTGAAGATCTTCTTGTCCGCCCGTTCGGGCTGGATGTCCTCTTTCTGCAGCCACTTGCCGACCTCGGCGAACAGCTGCATGGAGCCGTACGGGCCGGCTTCCATGGGTCCGAGACGACTCTGCATGAAGCTCATCATCTTGAACAGGAACAGATACACGATCGTGCCGGCCGGGAGCAGGACGGCGACCGTGCCGCCGAGCACCCGCAGCAACGACTGTGCCCAGTAGGGAAGGTCGACCGCGATCACTTGTCGATGTCTCCGAGGATGAAGTACAGCGAGGCGAGGATGGTGATGACGTCGGGGACGTACACGCCACGGAGCACCCACGGCACGATCGAGATGTTGTTGAAGCTCGCCGTGCGGATCTTCACGCGGAACGGGCCGAGGTCGCCCTGGCTCACCACGTAGTAGCCCATCTCACCCAGCGGGTTCTCGGTGCTCACCCATGCTTCGCCCTCGGGCACCTTGATGATGCGCGGCACCTTGGCCATGACCGGGCCCGACGGGATCCCGTCGAGGAGTTGGTCGACGATCTTGGTGGCCTCGCGGGTCTCCTGGAGACGGATCCAGCAGCGGGCGAAGCTGTCGCCGTCCGGGTGGGTCCACACCTTGAAGTCGACCTTGTCGTAGGCGAGTGCGATCCTCTGGTCGCGACGCAGGTCCCAATCGACGCCGCTGGCGCGCAGGTTGGCGCCCGAGAGGCCGTACTGCTGGGCGACGGCCGACGGGATGACGCCGATGCCGCGGGTGCGGTCCTGGA
>JBILUM010000449.1:0-3335 GCA_044370995.1 Ilumatobacteraceae bacterium
ATCGACGACCGTCACGGCGAAGCGCCGGATCCCGGGGTTGTGATCGGTGGTGTCGAGCGCGACCAACGTCGCATCGCATGACACGATCGTCAACCACGCCTCGGACTCCGACCAGAACAGGCGACGTGGCGCTTCGCGCTGTTCGATGTCGAGTGTCCACACGGTGAACCCGTGCTCGTTGGCCACGGTGAGCACGACGAAGCGACAGTCTGCGGTGATGTCGAGGCCACGCACCACGTAGGCGTCGAAACCGGGCGTGAGGTTCCGCGAGATCGCACCGTCGACACTTGTTGCATGGAGATGGCCGACCTCGGACCCTGTCGGGTCGAGGAGATCGAGGATCCATCTGCCATCAGCGGTCACGGTCGTCGCGAACGACGCTCCGGCGAATGGCACGTCGCGCAGTTCTCGCGTGACGCCGTTCCACGCCTTGAGCGAGAAGTCGTCGGTGCCCTGCGTGACGATCACCGTCAGGTCATCGCCTCGACCGACAGTGGTGCGCATCGCGACCGGATAGGGAGCGGTGAATCGAGCTTGCCAGGGTGGGGTCGACTGTTCTGGGTCAGTGGCCGGGTTCACGCGTTGACCTCCGCAGAGTCGTTCGGCGCAATGGGGTGGTGGCACGCCACACGCGTCGTCCCTTCGGCATCGTCGGCCGCCAACTGCGGCACGACGGACGCGCACTCGCCGGTCGCGAGCCAGCAGCGCGTGCGGAACACGCACCCCGACGGGGGATCCATGGGCGACGGGATGTCGCCCTCGAGCAGGATGCGAGTTCGCGAGCGCTTGGCTCATCGACAGTTGCGGGTCGGTCACCATCGTGCGTCCGAGCGAACTGCAGTTGTTGATGGCTCGGGTCAAGATCCGGCCGGTGGCATCGGGACCGACCTCGGCCTCGACGATGCCGAACACGGTGGTCAGTTCGGAGGGGAGGCGGGGCACCGGGGGCGGACTACGGCCGTCAGAGGCCGAGCTGTTGAATCCGCTCGTTTCGAGCCGTGACGAATTCGATGGTGCGCTCGCAGTAGGCGAGGTAATCGGCGAGGCTCCGCGGGACAGACGGCAACGTGAAGTCCTCCGACGGCAGGAAGAGCTTCACGCCGCCGTCTGCATCTACGAGGTCATCGAGGAGCCAGAAGTTCACGTAACCGGCGAAGTCGCCGAACAGGTCGAAGAAGTCGCGGTAGCGCCCGAACGTCTCAGCAAGCGGGTGCGCGGTGTCCCGTTCGTCGTGGCGGCGAATGCACTCCACGGTCAGGTCGACGCGGTCGGCGATGCGGCTGATGCATCCGCGGGCCTGGTTGATCGTCCACTTCCCGTTGATCGGATTGCCCGGCCAGAGGACCATCCCGCCGATGGTGTAGGTGATCGTGTTGAGGGCGTCGATGTCGGCGGGCGGCAACTGGGCGACGATCGCCTGCATGTCACGACGACGGGTGAAGGTCGCCAGGACCGAGTCGCTCGTCAGCCAAAACCTGCCCAAGTCCGAGTCGTGCAGCAGGGCGTAAGGCTTCTGTCTCTGTGGGGTGAGATCGAAGTGCCTGCCCGAGGGCAGAGGCTTGCTCCACAACAGGTGGTGGTAATGCAGCAGGGTCGGGCTTGAAGCATCGGGATCCGGGTTCTTGCCGGTCACGTCGGTGCGGAAGTCGAAGGTGATGTCGATCGTCACTGTTGCCACCTCTGCGTTAAGTCGTGGCCAGATCGACGATCCCGGATCTCGTGGGTACGAGCTGGTCGATCTGCTTCAGGTACATCCTTGGTTCGCTGATCGTACGAGCACGCTGTGGCTGCCAGGTCGACCACCTCCCAGCGGTTCAGCGCCCGATGACCCCCAATGTGCCCTTTGGGGTTCCGCCTGTCTCCTGGGCCTCCGAGCACCCTCTCCGTGGCAGCGAGCGGTGCTGTCCTCCACAGCAGGGCGGCGGGTGTCCTCCACAGCAACCTCCGCTGCTCCCACGTCGACATGCTGACGTTCGGCTCTACTCCTGTCAGCAGTCCGTGCGAGACGATCGGGTCGTAGTCGGAAGTCGCGACGGTGGGAGGTACCCGACATGCGAAGCCGATACCGGGTTCGTCGGCCACCCTGGAAGGGCCTGATCGCAAGCGTGTCGGCCACGACCATTGCCACGTTCACACTGCTCGCTCTGAGGGGGGTCCCGATCGTCGAGCAGATCGAGTTCGTCACCGTGCTCGGCATCGGCTTCGGCGCTCCCATGGTTGCACTGCTTGCCCTATTGGTCGCGAGTGCTGCCAAGGTGTGGGAGCCCAAGATTCAGTTCTGGCCACGATTCCTCCGGGCTTTCGCAGTCGGCTACCCGTTGGTCTTCTTCCTGGTGTTGCTCTGGCTGGACGGCAACACTTCGTATTGAACGAGCTGCCATCGTGCACCGTCACGGCCTCGTCGGGTGATCGAGGAGCGGTCGGAGAACTGGGTCGGTCACCATCGTGGTGCCGAGCGAACCTGGATGGTTGATGGCCTTGGTGAGACACCTTCAGCCCCACTCTCTCGTCGATCGTGATCACGACCCCCGAGGTGTAGTCGGTGACGACAGGCTGCGCGCCGCCTCGATGGCCAGGCGGCTGGCGTCCTGCGCGACATATCGCCTCAGCGTCTCGCTGCTCGACCAGCCGCAGTTCTCCATCAGCAACACTTGGGACAACCCGGCTTCGAGCCACCGGGAGGCCAGCGAGCGACGAAACTCGTGCGAAGCGATGCTGAGGCCCGCCCGCTTGCAGCGAGCCCGCAGCACGAGCGAGAAGCCGTCTCCTGTCAGTGGGCCGCGCTGGCCGAGCCACAGGTTGGGAAGGTCGGCGTCGGGATGCTTCGAGCGCAGTCGGAGGTACCTGTCGAGGTACACGGCGGAGTCGTCTTTCTTGGTGCGCAACGACACCAGGCGACCCTGGCCGTTCTTCGAGCGCCGGATGACGGCGACGGTGTTGCGCTCCATCAGGTCGCCCACCTCAAGGCGGACGAGGTCCGATCGACGCATCCCTGACACCCAGAGCATGGCGATCATCGCCTGGTCTCGGACCGCGGCCATGCCGATCGTGGAACCGAAGGAGCGCATCAACTTCTCGTACTCGGCTCGGGAGACGATCTTGCCACCGACTGGCCGGGGCGAGTGTGGGTGGTGCAGGCCATCGAGGAGATCGGGTTCCTGGTACTTCTCGGCCACCCATGCCGAGTACGCCTTCATCGCCCTGATAGTGATCTTCACCGACTCGACCGAGACAGGTTTCCCCGTGCGGACGTTGGGTCGTGCCCTCCGCGCATCGACGTATCGCTGCGCCTCGGCCACCGTGAGGTCGGGCGGAAGGGCGTACCCAGCAGCCAC
>JBILUM010000452.1:0-3333 GCA_044370995.1 Ilumatobacteraceae bacterium
GATCAGGTCGGCGTCCGGGTGGGCGGCGCGGATCCGGTCGGCGGCCGCTTGGCCGCGCGCCAGATCGCGCACTGCCATCGTGACGGCCGCGCCGTGGGCGGCGAGGGCACGCGAGGTCTCCTCGCCGAGTCCGGTGGAGCCGCCGGTCACGAGGATGTGGCGACCCGAGAGGTCGTGGCCGGCGAGCACGTCGTCGGTGGTGGAGCTGAATCCGAAGGTGGTCATCGGGCCGAAGCCTGCCACAGCCCGACGCCGCTGCTGAGCGGGTTCGGGACCGGAGTCGGCATCCCGGCGGGCATCCCCGGGGGCGGGAGTGATTTGGCGCATCACGGCCTACCCTTTGATGACCGGAATCAACGGCCGGGCGCCCAGCGGCGCGAGCAGCAGACCAGCGGCTCGCCAGCTGAAGCCAGCAGAACCCAGCGAGGTCAACCTTGAAGTTCAAGAAGGGCGAAACCGTCATCTATCCCCAGCACGGTGCATGCATCGTGATGGGTACCAAGAAGATGGAGGCGTTCGGTTCCACCCAGGAGTACCTCATCCTGCGCACGGTCATCAACGAGATGACCCTGTCGGTGCCCACGCTGAAGGCGGCCGAGGTGGGCGTGCGCCCGCCCGTGTCGAGCGACGAACTCGAGGACCTGGTGTCGGTGCTGTCGAAGGCCGACCCCCGCGTGCCCTCCAACTGGAGCCGCCGGTTCAAGAACCACCAGGAGAAGCTGAAGAGCGGCGACGTGTACCAGGTGGCCGAAGTGGTCCGGAACCTGGCTGCCCGCAACCGCGACGCCTCGCTGTCGGCCGCCGAGCGCACGATGTACGACCGGGCCCGCATCAACCTCATCAGCGAGATCGCCCCGGCACTCAAGGTCAGCGCCGAGGAAGCCGAGCGCTACCTCGACGAGGCGCTCGCCAAGGGCGTGCTGAAGCCCGCCAAGGAACCCGCCAAGAAGAAGGCCTGACGGCGCTCCGGCAGTCGCCGGACCTGTTCCTCGGACCCGTCCCCGGGGTCGACGGCCTCAGTGGCCGTCGGGTCCCACTTCCTGCAGCCACACCGACTGCCGTGCAACGTCGCGGGCGGCACGATCTACAGTCACCGGCCATGTCGTCACGCGTCCAAGTGTCCAGGGAAGCCCTCGAGGGGAAGATCCGCAACGGTGAGATCGACACCGTGCTGATGGTGTTCCCCGACCTGCAGGGTCGCCTGGTGGGCAAGCGGACGACCGGCCGGTTCTTCCTCGAGCACGTGGCCGACGACGGCACGGAGAACTGCGACTACCTGATCGCCTGCGACATGGACAACAACCCGGTCGCCGGGTACACGTTCACCAGCTACGAGCAGGGCTACGGCGACATGCTCGCCCGCGCCGACTGGGACACCGTGCGGATCATCCCGTGGGTCGACCGCACCGCGATGATCATGTGCGACCTGCTCGACGTGACGACCGGAGAGCTGATCGAGGTGGCGCCGCGCACGATCCTGCAGCGTCAGGTGGAGGCCGCCGCGGCCCAGGGTTTCCTGCCGATGGTGGCCAGCGAGATCGAGTTCTACCTGTTCAAGGACACCTACGACGAGGCCCATCAGAAGGGCTACCGCGACCTGCAGCCGCACTCGCCGTGGCTCGAGGACTACCACATCCTCCAGACCACCAAGGACGAGTACATCCTCGGCGCGATCCGTCGTGGACTCGAGGCGGCCGGTGTGCCGGTCGAGTTCAGCAAGGGCGAGGCCGGCAAGGGTCAGCACGAGATCAATCTCGACTACACGACGGCCGTCGAGATGGCCGACCGCAACAGCGTGTACAAGACGGCAGCGAAGGAGATCGCCCACCTCAACGGTCGGTCGGTGAGCTTCATGGCGAAGTACGACTTCAACGACACCGGCTCGTCGTGCCACATCCACTCCAGCCTGTGGAGCCTCGACGGCACACAGGCGTTGTTCGACGACCACCACGGTCCGCACGGCATGAGCAAGCTGTTCCAGCACTACCTGGCCGGTCTCGTCGCGACGGCCCGCGAGTTCAGCCTGCTGTGGGCCCCGACGATCAACAGCTACAAGCGGTTCCAACTCGGGTCGTGGGCGCCCACGGGCATCGGCTGGGGTATCGACAACCGCACCCTCGGCTATCGCAAGGTCGGTCACGGCAAGGGCACGCGCGTCGAGTGCCGTATCCCGGGCAGCGACGCGAACTCGTACTTCGCGTTCGCCGGCACGCTCGCCGGCGGCCTGTACGGCATCCGTCACGAGCTGCCGCTCGGCGAGCCGTTCCACGGCAACGGCTACGAGGCGCCCGGCATCGATCGCATCCCGTGGAACCTGCCCGACGCGATCGCCCTGTGGGAGCAGAGCTCGATCGCCAAGGAGTGCTTCGGTGACGCCGTGCACCACCACATCCTCACGATGGCCAAGGCCGAGTGGGAGGCGTTCAACCACACGGTCACCGACTGGGAACTCCGCCGCTACTGGGAGCGCATCTAGTTCCTTCGTGAGCGTCACGCGCCGATACGGCGCACGTCGCTCACGAACGAGATCCGTGCGTGAGCGTCACGCGCCGATACGGCGCACGTCGCTCACGAAGCTGGACGGGTCGCGATGCCTAGGCTCGGGTGGGTGACCGACCTGCAGCAGCTCTCGCAGCAGGATGCCCGGCGGATCGCTGTGCGGGCGCAGCTGCTCGACGGCGACCGCCCGACCGAACTCACGCAGGTGCTGCACCACCTCGCTGCCGTGCAGGTGGACGGGACCAAGTCGGTCGCTCCGAGTGCCGACCTGGTGCTGTGGAGCCGGCTCGGGTCGTCGTACTCGACGGCGCACCTCGCCGCTTCGCTGGCCGAGCACCGGGTCGTCGACCTCCGGGGCATCCTCCACCCTGCCGAGGACGTGGCGTTGTACCGCGCCGAGATGGCCTGCTGGCCGGGCGTCGGCGAGGTGCCCGCCTACCGGCAGCGCCAGGGCGACTGGCTCGACGCGAACGACGGGTGCCGTCGCGATGTCCTGCGACGGTTGCGCAGCGAGGGTCCGCTGTCGTCGAAGGAGATCCCCGATTCGTGCGTGACGCCGTGGGCGTCGTCGGGGTGGAACAACAACAGGAACGTCGGGATGCTGCTCGAGTTCCTGGGCCAGCGCGGCGAGGTCGCGATCGCCGGTCACCGCGGTCGCGACCGGGTGTGGGACCTCGCCGAGCGGGTGTACCCCGACGTGCCTGCGGTGCCCGCCGACGAGGCCGCCCGCATCCGGGCCGAGCGGCGGCTGCGTTCGCTCGGCATCGCCCGCGTCCGCACGACCGAGACGCCGATCGAGCCGAACGACGTGGGCGACATCGGCATCGCCGTCGT
>JBILUM010000451.1:0-3333 GCA_044370995.1 Ilumatobacteraceae bacterium
GGCGCAGGGGCGGATGTGTCAGCGCACCATCTCCATGCGGAGTCCGCAGGTGTCCCAGTTCGGGTCGGCCGGCAGCCGGTTGACGGCCCGGCCAGCGGCCCGGCGGGCGGTCCACAGCAGGCCGGCGGCCTGCAGCAGGTGGATCTGGCCACAGCCTGCTGGGGGGCTGGCCGTCACGGCATCTTCCACGCCGGGCAGCTTCGCCTTGATCAGGTTCATGCGCTCGTACACGCCCTCGGGCTGATACGGCGAGCTCTTCAGCGGCTTGTCACCGTTGAGCACGTAGAAGCTGAGGTCGGGGTGTGCCGCGAACCAGTTGCGCTGGTGGAACGGCTGGAACTCCCGCTCGGCCTCACGGATCCACCTCCAACGACGGAAGTCGTCGTTGGTGAGCCACGGTTCGAGTTCGCGGGCAGCCTCACGCGTCGGGGCGCGCAGCGCAGCGCGCGAGGGGATCGGCTTGATCGCCGCGAGGCGTGGCCAGCCCACCATGGCTCGAGCCTCGGCGTCACACGGACGGTACGGTCCGAGCGGCTCGTCCTCGAAGCCGACCGGCGCGTAGATCGCTGCTGCTTCGAACTTCGGCTTGAACTCGAGCACCTCGATGAGCGTCTTGCACACCATCGGTTCTTCCACGATCACCGTCACCGCAGCAAGACGCGCCGGGAGCACCAGCCAGCCGCCCGGGCACGGCACGACGCCGCCGAGCATCTTGTAGGGCATCGGCTTGGCGACCATCGTGTTCTCCTTCGCCCTGTGGTTCGAGTTCTGCTTGGATCCGGTGTTCGACTCGGAGATGTCCGACGGTCAGCGCGAGCCGACGAGTTGGCCCGAGCCGGTCGAGCCGGTCTGGCCCGACGCGATCGTCGCCTGCGCCTGGATCTGAGCCTTCTGCGTCGCCGCAAGCGCCATGATCTCCTTCGGGTACGCGCTGGACTCGGCGGCGGTCTCGAAGCTGATGATGCCCGACGACACCAGACGGGCGAGGTCCATCTCGATGGTCTGCATGCCCTCCTGCTGGCTCGCGATCATCACGTTGCGCAGCTGGCGGGTCTTGCCCTCACGCAGCAGGTTGCGCACGGCGTCGTTGGCCATCAGCACCTCGTACGCAGCCACGCGACCGCCGCCCTGCGCGGGCAGCAGGCGCTGGCTGATCACGCCCTGGAGCGAGCCGGCCAGCTGGATCTGGATCTGGTCGCGCTTCTCGGCGGGGAACACGTCGACGATGCGGTCGAGGGCCTGCGAGGCGTCGTTGGTGTGCAGGGTGGCGAACACGAGGTGACCGGTCTCGGCGAGCGTGAGCGTGATCGAGATCGAGTCGAGGTCGCGCATCTCACCGAGGAGGATGACATCGGGGTCCTCACGGAGGGCGCTGCGCAGGCCGTCGGTGAAGCTGTTCACATCGGTGCCCACCTCGCGCTGGTTGATCATCGCGGTCTTGTGGTAGTGCAGGTACTCGATCGGGTCCTCGATGGTGAGGATGTGAAATGGCTTCTGCTCGTTGATCTTGTCGATCATCGCGGCGAGCGTCGTGCTCTTGCCGGAGCCCGTGGGGCCCACGACGAGCACGAGCCCGTACGGCTTGTTCAGCAGCTCGACCGCGGCGAGCGGCGCGCCGAGCTCGTCGAGGTTGCGGACGCGGTTGGGCACCACGCGCATGGCGAGGGCGTACGTGCCGCGCTGCTTGAAGGCGTTGGCACGGAATCGTCCGATGTCGGTGAGACCGAAGCTGAAGTCGACCTGACGGTGCTCGTCGATCTCCTCCTTCTGAAGGTCGTCGAGCAGCGACAGCACCATGCGCTCGGTGTCGGGCCCCTGCAGGACGTGGACACCCTCGAACGGCACGAGCACACCGTCGCGGCGCGCGGTCGCGGGACGGCCGGGGGTGAGGTGGAGGTCGCTGGCACCGGCCGCGACGGTTGCCTCCAGCAGGGCCACGAGCATCGGATCTGGATTCGGCATGGAGAGCTAACCTCGTCGTTCAGCGCTCTGGGTGGAGCGGGTCGCTGTTCTGTTCTGTTCTGTCTTGTTCGCGCGAGTCGCTTGAAGGGCGTATGACTGCTGGGTTGGTCGTCAGTGCAGCCGTGTTCGGTCTGTTGATCGGTTCGTTCCTCACCGTGGTCACCGAGCGGGTCCCCAACGGGGAATCGATCGTCGCCCCCGGCTCGAGGTGCGGGGCGTGCGGCTTGCGCCTCGGACCCCTCGACCTGGTCCCGGTCTTCAGTTGGTTGTTCCTCGGAGGGAAGTGCCGCCGATGTCGTACGAGTATCGGCATCGAACCCCTGGTACTTGAATTGGGTACGGCTTCACTCTTCGTTGCCATGACGTTGAAGTTCGAGGACTCGATCGAGACCGTCGCGTTCTGTGTGCTCGCGGCCGGCCTGCTCGCGCTCAGCTGGATCGATCTGCGCATCAAGCGCCTCCCGCGGGAGATCACGTACACCACGCTCGCCATCGGTGCGCCGCTGCTGGTGATCGGCGCACTGGTGCGCGACGAGCCACGGCGCATCTGGACGATGGTGCTCGGCGCCGCGTTGGCGCTGGCGTTCATGTGGTTGCTGCACATCGTCGCCAAGGGCGGGATGGGCGATGGCGATGTGCGTCTGTCGCCGTTGCTGGGCGCATACCTCGGGTGGCTCGGCCTCCCGTACGTCCCCGTCGGGCTGTTCCTCGCGTTCCTGTTCGGCTCGATCGTCGGTGTCGGCGCGATGGTGGTCGGGCGTGCCGGGCGCAAGACCGCACTCCCGTTCGGACCGTTTCTCGCGCTCGGCACCCTCGTCGCCGTCTTCGTCGGCCGGGCGATCATCGACCGCCTCTGGCCTGATGTGTAGTTAGATCTGATCCTTCGTGCTGCCGAGCACGCCGTACATCGCCGACACCAGCGCCATGGCGACGAAGCCCACGATCACACCGACGAACACGATCATGATCGGTTCGAACATGGTGGTGAACTTCTTGATGCGACTCTCGAGCTCGCGGTCGAAGTAGATCGCCGCCACCGAGAGCTGTTCGTCCAGGGTGCCGGTCTCCTCACCCACCTTGAACATCTGCTTGGCAGCACCGGGGAACAGGCCGGTGTCGGCGAGCGGGCGGGCGAAGCCGCCACCTTCGAGCATGACCTCCTGGGCGTTGACCAGCGCCTTCTGGAACACGACGTTGTCGACGGACTCGGTCGTGGTCTTCAAGCCCTCGGGCAGGGGCACACCGGCCTTCACCATCGCGCCGAGGATGCGGCAGAAGCGCTCCAGCACGGAGTACTCGATGATGCCCTTGATCACCGGGATCTTGAGCATCAGCTTGTCCTTCGGCGTCTTGCCGCTCTTGGTCTTGAAC
>JBILUM010000453.1:0-3325 GCA_044370995.1 Ilumatobacteraceae bacterium
ATGCCCGGAGAGCGGGGGGCGTCGGGTCGATCGCCTCCGTTGCCCGTGGAATTGCCCATTGGATCCTCCATCGGCCGCCTCCCCGAAGGCGGCCATCGAATGGCGAGCCGGTAATTGACTCTGCGATCAATAAGTGTAGTCGCGCGCCGGGTACGGTGAACGTGTCGGAGCGCCCTCGGTGCTCGACCTGTTCAGAGCGTGCCGCCGGCCCACCAGGCCTCGAACCGCGGCAACGCAGCCGACGAGACGAGCTCGACGAGCATGCCCGCGCCGGGCGGGCGGACGTAGGTGTAGGTGCCGAAGCCCTCCTCCGGCGAGCACTGGGCGAGCTCGAGCGTCCAACCGGTGTCGAGGAACCGCTGCGTCTCGCCGGGCACGTCGTCGCACCAGACACCCACGTGGTGCACGCCGGGCTGCTGGCTGCCGTCCCACACGCTGCCGGCGGGCCCCTGCAGCAGTTCGATGTGCTGGGGGCCTTCGCACGAGTAGGTGAAGTGCAGCTCGAGGTGCTGCTGGCCCTGCTGAGGTGTCCACGCCGGCTGGCCCGCGACGGTCTTCGGCGTGGCCCAGGTGACGCCGAGCGCAGGACCGAGCTCGTCCATCGCGGCGCGCAGATCGGGCACGCGGATCCCGGTGTGGTAGAGGCGCTGGTAGTCGATCATCGGTGCTGTCCTCGATCTGTCTCCGAAGGTGTCCCCGAACGCGAACGGGGCCCGGGCTGATGCCCGGACCCCACTGTTGTCCACGTGTCCCGGTCCTCACGGACCGGACGATTCGACTGACGTTCGGTCGATGATCGGACACCCCGGAGGGCGGCGGACTGCTCGGCCATGCCGTCGGGTCCCGGGGGCGTCAGCCCCAGGCGATCGGGAGTGTCTCGAAACCCTTGAGCACCGCTGCCTTCACGGGCGACGGCGCGCCGTTCGGACGCACCTGCGGGAGCTGATCGAGCACAGCCTCCAACGCGAGCGCCGCTTCGATCCGCGACAGCGGTGCGCCGAGGCAGTAGTGGATGCCCACGCCGAACGCGGCGTGCTGCTGGCGGAGCTGCTTCAGGTCGCGGGTCACGTCGAACCGGTCGGGTTCGTCCCACAGCTCGGGGTCGCGGTTCACCGAGCCGAACATCATGTACACCTTCGAGTCCTGCGGGATCTCCACCCCGTGGAGCGTGACGGGACAGGTGTTGGTGCGGAACAGGCCGTGCACGGGTGCGTCGTAGCGCAGGCTCTCCTCCACCGCGGCGGGGATGAGCGAACGATCGGCCTGCACGAGCGCGAGCTGGTCGGGGTGCTCCATCAGCCGGTGCACGAGGTTGCCGATGAGCAGTGTGGTGGTGGCCGAGCCGGCGACGAGCAGGAACTGGCAGAACCCCATCACCTGTTGGTGGGTGAGCCGCTTGCCGTTGCGCTCGACGGTGAGGAGGCGGGTGAGCAGGTCGGCCGGCACCTCCTCGCCGGCGGCGATCGCGTCGGTGCGACCCTGGATGTGCGGACCGAAGTACGTGCCGTACGAGCGGTACGCGTCCATCACCTCCTGGTTCGCGGCGCGGCCACCTTCGAGCGCGACGGCCTCCGCCATCGGCAGCACCCATCTGCGGAACATCTCGATGTCGGCGACGGGCATGCCGAGCAGCCAGCACATCACGGTGAGCGGCAGCGGCATCGCGAGGTCGCGGATCAGGTCGCCCTCGCCGCGGTCGGCGAACCCGCGGACGAGTTCGTCGACGAGCACGCGCATGTCGGGCTCCATCGCCTCGAGCACCGACGGGCGGAAGGCGCGGGAGATGGCGAGCCGTTCCTCCGTGTGCCCTGGCGGATCGCTCGCGACGAGCACGCCGGCACCGACCTCGCCGTAGGCCAGACCCGGCCCGAACTTCGACGACCACGTCTCGTCGTCGCGCAAGGCAGCGAGGACGTCCGCCTGTCGGGAGAGCGAGTAGTGCGGCACTGGCCTGGTGGTGTGGTGCACGGGGCAGCGCTCGCGCAGGGCGGCGAACGTGGCCGGTGGGTCGAGCTGGAACGCTGCCGACAACAGGTCGAATTCGACCTCGCGGTCGAGCGCGTCGTCAGACACCGGATCCACGCTTGTCACCTTCCCAGCGGTTGCGGTGCACGAAGTCGGCGACGGGCCGACGGTTGACCGGGCCGAACTGCACGCCGTCGGGCCAGCCGATCGGGATCGTGGCGGCGATGCGGATGTGGTCGGGGATCCCGAGCACCTCGCGGATCGTTGCATCTGCAACGTGGTGCAGCGTCGTGAAGACCGATCCGAGGCCGAGCGCCCTCGCGGCCAGGATGATGTTCTGAGCCGCTGGGTAGAGCGCCGACCAGGTGAACGCCTCCTTCGGGGCCTGCGGCGGGTACACGACGCCGCCGGTCACGAAGATCAGCACGGGCGCCTGATCGAGCGTGGCCACCAGTCGCCCGGTGCCGTCGAGCATCAGCCGGGTGGTGCGGTCGGGGCGGGGCATCGCGGCCACGCGCTCCACCATCGCCTCGCGCACCGCCGCCCCGATGCGCGCACGCGCGTCCGCGTCGTCCACCACGACGAAGTCCCATCCCTGGCTGTTGCCCGGGCTCGGCGCCCGCGTCGCCGCCCACAGCAGGCGGTCGATCAGCTCGGGTGGCACCGGGTCGGGCTTCAGCTGTCGGATCGCCCGACACGTGCCCATCACCTCGAAGATGTCCATCCGCGGAACCTACCCAGCGGGTCGACCGCGGCTCGGGCCGGACGTCGCCGGCTCCCTAAGGTTCCGTCCATGACTTCCGCCCCGGACGCAGCACTCGCCGACCTCATCGACCTCCGTGGCAAGCGCGCCCTCGTCACCGGCGCCACGAAGGGCATCGGCGCGGCGACGGCCCGCCGCCTGGCCCAGGCGGGTGCGCACGTCACCGTGGCCGACATGGACCCGAGCGGTGCCGCCACGGCCGAGGCGCTCGTCGCCGACGGGCTCTCGGCCTCGTTCACCACGTGCGACATCACGAACGCCGAACAGCTGCGCGACGCCATCGCGTTCGCGGCCGACGGCGAGCGGCTCGACATCCTGGTGAACAACGCTGGCATCTTCCCCACCACCGGTCCGATCGACGCGGTCACCGACGACTTCGTGAGCCGCATGCTCGAGGTGAACCTGCGCGCCCAGTACAGCGCGTCGCGCGATGCGGCCCGGTTCATGACCCAGGGCGGGGCGATCGTGAACATCGCGTCGATCGCCGGCATCCGCGGTGGCGCCAACATCACGGCCTACTCCGCGTCGAAGGCGGGCGTGATGGGCCTCACCCGTGCGTTCGCCAACGAGCTCGGTGCGAAGGGCATCCGGGTGAAC
>JBILUM010000454.1:0-3324 GCA_044370995.1 Ilumatobacteraceae bacterium
CTCATCAACTCGTACCTCGCGGCGCACACCCGCCAGCGGGTGTCGCGCATCGGATGGGACTTCGAGGACGAGCGGCCCGGCAACGACGCGCGGGGTTTCAGCCTCGACGACGCGCTCGCCCCCGAGATCGAGACGCACCTCGTGAACGCGGTCCTCACCAACGGTGCCCGCTACTACGTCGACCACGCCCATCCCGAGATCAGCACCCCCGAGTGCCGCGACGCGCTCGAGGTGGTGGCCTTCGACCGGGCGGCCGAGGAGATCGTGCGCCTCAGCATGACCGCCGCCCGCCAGATGCTGCCCGACGGCGCCGAGATCCTGTGCCACAAGAACAACTCCGACGGCAAGGGCAACAGCTACGGCTGTCACGAGAACTACCTGCTGTCGCGAGAGACCCCGTTCGGACGCATCGTCGCCCAGATCACCCCGCACTTCGTCACCCGCCAGATCGTGGTCGGGGCGGGCAAGGTCGGCTGCGAGCTGCCCGGTGCGTCGGCCGACGACGTGCCGTTCCAGATCAGCCAGCGCGCCGACTTCTTCGAAGAGGAGGTCGGCCTCGAGACCACGCTCAAGCGGCCGATCGTCAACACCCGCGACGAGCCGCACTGCGACGCCTCGAAGTACCGCCGCCTGCACGTCATCGTCGGCGACGCGAACATGAGCGAGGTCGCCACCTTCGTCAAGGTCGGTGCCACCTCGATCGTGCTGGCGATGATCGAGGACGACGTGATGGGCGACGACCTCGTGCTCGCCAACCCCGTCGGTGCCATCCGTGCGATCAGCCACGACCCAACGCTGCAGCGCACCGTGCTCCTGCGGTCCGGTCGCCGGGTCACGGCACTGGAGGTGCAGTGGAGCATCCTCGAACGAGCTCGCAAGTACGAGCGGTCGCACGGGCTCGAAGCGGTGGGCGAGGACGTCGGCGCCGACGTGCTGCGCCGCTGGGAGGCGATCCTCACCGGTCTCGAGCACGATCCGGACAGCGTCGCCGACGTGGTCGACTGGGTCGCCAAGCGGCGAGTCGTCGAGGGGTTCGCCGACCGGCACGGGCTGCGGCCCGGCGATGCCCGGCTCAAGGCCCTCGACCTCCAGTACCACGACATGCGCGCCGAGAAGTGCCTGGCCACCAAGGTCGGGCTGCAGACCATGATCCCCGCCGACACCGTGGCGAGCGCGATCACCGACCCACCTGCCACCACCCGGGCCTACTTCCGCGGCCGGTGCCTCCAGAAGTGGCCGCTCGACATCGTCGCGGCCAACTGGGACTCGCTGGTGTTCGACGTCGGCCGCGACCCGTTGCGACGGGTGCCGATGATGGAACCGCTGCGCGGCACCGCCGAACATGTGGCTAGCTTGATCGACGACAGTGACACCGCGGCCGAGCTCCTCGCTCGGCTCGGTGCATGACCTGCAGGGAGCACCGACCATGGCTGAGCGCACCCAGAAACAGAAGCCCACCACCACGGGCCGCACCGACGCCAGAAACGAAGAGGAGGTCGTCGATGCCCCGGCGTCGACCGCCACCGGCGAGAAGCTCAAGGCCGAGCTCGACGATCTCCTCGACGAGATCGACGACGTGCTCGAGACCAACGCCGAGGACTTCGTGAAGTCGTACGTGCAAAAGGGCGGGCAGTAGTCCACATGTCGATGCCGTTCTTCACCCCGGGCGACGACCCGGGGGCCAACTTCCCCGAACTCCTGCGGCGGATGGGGCTCGGCCCCGACGATGCCGGCATGGCTGCAGCCGGTGCTGCGGGCGGCCGCCTCGACGTCCCACATGCCACCACGTGCGTGGCGCTGCGCTACGCCGACGGCGTCGTGATGGCCGGCGACCGGCGTGCCACGAGCGGCAACCTGATCAGCCACCGCGGCATGGAGAAGGTCGTCCAGGCCGATCGGCACAGCGGCGTGGCGATCGCCGGTGCCGCCGGGCCGGCGGTCGAGATGATCAAGCTGTTCGCCCTCCAGCTCGAGCACTACGAGAAGGTCGAGGGCTCGGCCCTCAGCCTCGAGGGCAAGGCCAACCAGCTGTCGATGATGGTGCGCGGCAACCTCCCGGCTGCCATGCAGGGCATGGTCGTGGTGCCGCTGTTCGCCGGCTACGACCTGCGCCGCCGCACCGGTCGTCTCTGGAGCTACGACGTCACCGGCGGCAGGTACGAGGAGTTCGACCACGCCGCCACCGGTTCGGGCAGCCTCCACGCCGGCACCGTCATCAAGGTCGGCTTCCGCGACGGCATGGACCGCGACAACGCGGTCGACCTCGCGTGCAAGAGCCTGTGGGAAGCGGCCGATGCCGACTCCGCCACCGGTGGCCCCGACGCACTCCGGGGCATCTACCCCGTGGTCGCCACGATCACCGGCGACGGCTGGTCGCGTCTCGACGACGCCGAGCTCGCCGCCCGTTACCAGACGATCGCACTGCAGTCGACGGAGGGCCGTTCCCGATGAGCATGCCGTTCTACGTCGCACCCGAACAGGTGATGAAGGACCGGGCCGACTACGCCCGCAAGGGCATCGCCCGCGGCCGTGCGCTCGTCGCCGTCCGCTACGACGACGGCATCGCGCTCGTCGCCGAGAACCCGTCGGACACGCTGCGCAAGATCAGCGAGATCTACGACCGCATCGCCTTCGCCGGCGTCGGCAAGTACAACGAGTTCGACCAACTGCGCGTGGCCGGTGTCCGCGCTGCGGATCTCAAGGGGTTCCAGTACTCGCGCGACGATGTCGACGCGCGCAGCCTGGCCAACCAGTACGCGCAGATCCTCGGCCAGATCTTCACCCACGAGATGAAGCCGATGGAGGTCGAGATCCTGGTGGCCGAGGTCGGTGTCGACGGTGCCGAGGACCAGTTGTTCCACATCCTGTACGACGGCACCGTGATGGACGAGCGCCAGTACAGCGTGCTCGGCGGCGACGCCGAGTCGATCACGTCGCGCCTCGCAGGTGTCGCGGTCGACGGCCTGTCGCTGTCGGGTGCCGTACAGGCGGCCACCCGTGCGCTGTGCGGACCCGATCGCACGCTGAAGAGTCCTGACCTGGAGGTCGCGATCCTGTCGCGTTCCAATGGGCGTCGCTGTTTCGAGCGGCTCACCGACGACGACGTCGCGGCGTTGCTCGACGTGCCGGGCGAGCCCGCTGAGGCACCCGCCGAGCTCGCTGAGGCACCCGCCGACGCGCCGGCCGACCCGCCGGCCGCGCCCGAGAGCTGAGCGTCGGCCCGATGGGCGCGTCGGTCGACCTCAACGCCGACATCGGCGAGGGGTTCGGTCGCTGGTCGCTCGGCGACGACGACGGGTTGCTGCACGTCATCTCGTCGGCCAA
>JBILUM010000455.1:0-3323 GCA_044370995.1 Ilumatobacteraceae bacterium
GTCGGTGGCCGCCACCCTCCGCCTCGCGAGGCTCGCCTCCGACGGTGACGAGGCCGAGCTCTGGGAGGCCAACGCCCGGGAATGGGCCGCCATCGTGGGCTCCGCCGACGCTGCCGAGGGGCCGATCGCCTTCGCCGAGAAGCGACCGGCCGTGTGGACGGGACGCTGATCATGTCGACGCCGACACGCGGCGAACGACCGTCGGCAACGCGCGACGCGCTGCCGAGCATCGGCCTGTGGTACGACCTGCGCAACCCGGCTCCTCGATCACAGACGTTCACCGAGACGTACGCAGCGACGCTCGAGCAGATCCGCTGGGCCGAGCGCCTCGGAGTCGGGTCGGCGTGGTTCACCGAGCACCACTTCGCCGCCGACGGGTACTGCCCCTCGCCGCTCGTCGTCGCTGCTGCTGCCGCTGCCGCCACCTCCACGATGCGCCTCGGCACGAACCTGGTGTTGCTCCCGCTCCACGACCCGGTCAGGATCGCCGAGGACGCGACGGCGGTGTCGTTGCTGTCGGGTGGCCGCTTCGACCTCGGCGTCGGGCTCGGCTATCGGCAGCTCGAGTACGACGCCTTCGGGCGTTCGATCCGGCATCGGCCCTCGCTGATGGAGGAAGCCGTCTCGATCATCCGGAGCGCCTGGAGCGGGGAGGAGGTCGACCTCGAGGGCAAGCGGTTCCGGCTCCGCGGTGTGGCCGTCACCCCCTCCCCCGACGTCGTGCCACGCCTGCTGATGGGGGGACTCGCCGAGCCGGCGATCCGACGCGCGGCGAGGCTCGCCGACGGCTTCCTGTCCACACAGGACGCGACCATCGACAGCTTCGAGCGCGCGTGCGGCGAACTCGGCCGGCGGGACGACCCGCCGGTGTTCTCAGCCCAGTGGGCCGTCGTCGCCGACGACCCCGATCGGGAGTGGGCCCGGGTCGGTGACCACGCGCTCTACCAGATGAACACCTACATCGAGTGGGGTGCGTTCGGGCCACCCGAGCTGATCCCTCGGTTCGAGGACCGTGACCAGCTCCGGGCGTCCGGCTTCTACCACGCCTGGGATCCCGACGAAGCCGTCCGGCACATCACCGAGCTCTGTCGTCGCCACCCCCGGGTCGCGGACGTGCACTTCTGGGCACAGCTGCCCGGAGAGCACGTCGACTCGGGTTCGGCCCGCATCGAGGTGCTCGCCACCAAGGTGCTCCCCCGTGTGCGCGCCATCATCGGCGCAGCGGCATGAGCGCGGTGCGTCCAGGTGCAGGTGTGTTCGACGATGCTCTCGGGGCGCCGCAGCATGCGACATCGGCGGGCTGACCACGTCGTCGCCCCGGCTCAGCGGCAGCTTCGTCGATCGGAACGGGGTACTGCGCTCTATCGTCGTGGCCCGAGCTCTGGATGGAGGGGATCGTGAGTCGCAAGCATGATGCGGTCAGTGACGCGGTGATTCAGACGGCGTGTCGGTTGCTCACGACGGAGGGCGCCGAAGCGCTCACCACTCGTCGGATCGCAGCGGAGGCGGGCACCAGCACGATGGCGCTCTACACGCGCTTCGGTGGCAAGGAAGGCGTCGCCGCCGCCGTGTACGCCGAGGGCTTCGTCAAGCTGGAGCGAGCCCTGGCACGGGCGATGAAGGGCATCGACGATCCGGGGACGGCGATCGTTCGCGGCGCGATGGCCTACCGGCGATTCGGTCTCCGGAACGCGGCGTACTACGGCGTGATGTTCCAGCGAACGGTCTCGGGATTCGAGCCCGATCGCCAGGCGGCGCTGCGTAGCCTCGACCTGCTGGGACTGCAGGTGAGGCGAGCGATCGATGCGACGGGCGCACCACTCGACACGACGGCGGTGACGCTGGCGATCTGGTCGCTCTGTCACGGGGCGACCGCGCTCGAACTCGACCGCGAGATGGCCGTGATCTCCGACCCGGAGAAACGTCTCGAGGACGCCGTTCGGGCCCTGCTGCGCGGGTTCGGCATCAGCACCCCCTGAGGGGTTGTGGCGACGCTATATCGATGTTATTGTGAGCTCGCCCCGAGTGGGCAGTTCGACATCGACATCGAGAGGTACGTCTCATGCGAGGAGCAGTCCTCGGCGGCACCTTCGAGCAGGTCGCCCGCGACCACTCGCGCTGGCTCGTCACGGACCCCGGCTGAGGAGAGCACCATGGCGCAGGCATCACGGCAACACACGACAGGTGGGATGACGAGCCCACCGCGCGTGGCGATCTGCGGGGCCGGCCCGGTCGGGCTGGCGATGGCGTTGGAGCTGGCCCGGTTCGACGTGCACTCGATCGTGTTCGAGCGTCATCCCGGCACGGCCGTGCATCCCAAGGCACGCAACATCAACACACGCACCATGGAGGTGGCCCGGCAATGGGGCGGCGGGGTGACGCGGCGCCTCCGCGAGCTCGACCTGCCGGAGGGCTGGACCGACCAGATCGTCTACACCCGCACGCTGGCGGGCGAGGAGTACGGCCGGGTCACCACCCCCGGCTTCTCCGGCTCCGGCGATCACCTCAGCCCCGAGCGTCCGGTCCTCAGTTCGCAGGACCGGTTCGAGCCGGTGCTCCTCCGAGCCGCGATCGGCTCGGGGAAGGTAACCGTCCGGTTCGGGACCGAGGTGATCCGTGCACGAGACGAGCACGACCACGTCCGAGTCGACGTCCGCGACCGCTCGACCGGTGAGGAGGACCACGTCTCGGTCCCGTACGTGATCGCGGCCGACGGAGCGGCGAGCGGCACTCGGGAGCACCTCGGGATCCCCCTCGTCGGCCGGGCAGCCGGCAGCCACAACATCAACGTGCACTTCCGGGCCGATCTCGCTCCCTGGACCGACCAGCGGCGCGGCGTCATGTACTGGGTGGCCGACGCAGGGCACCGCGGCGTGTTCCAGCCGCTCGACGGGGCGGGGACGTGGCTGTGCCAGATCTCCTACGACGGGCACCCCGACGTCCGCGACAGCTTCACGGCGCAGCGCTGCACCGCGTGGATCCGGCAGGCGGTGGGCGAGCCGGAGCTCGGCGTCGACGTGCTGTCGATCTCACCGTGGGTCATGAACGTCCTCGTCGCCGAGCGCTTCAGGGTCGGGCGGGTCTTCCTGGTCGGCGATGCGGCACACCAGATGCCACCGACCGGGGGGTTCGGGATGAACACCGGGATCCAGAGCGCGCACAACCTGGCGTGGAAGCTCGCTGCTGCGCTCGACGGCGTCGCAGGTCCGGAGCTGCTCGACTCCTTCGAGCACGAGCGCCGGCCCGTCGCGGCATCGAACGCCCAACGCTCCTTCGACAACTCCCGATCCGTCTGGGCCGTCGCGCAGGCCGGCAGAGGTGAG